>NZ_JAVJNP010000192.1:0-13247 GCF_040217205.1 Coleofasciculus sp. A1-SPW-01
CTCTGGAGACTCATCAGTGAACCAATCTGCCTCTAAATCCTCTGGTTCGGCGCTCTCGGCTAAGGCTTCCTCCTCTTGTTCGCCGAATAAGTCGTCTAAGTCTTCGCTCGATGGTGTTTCTAGGATTTCCTCATCCCCAAATAGATCGGCAGCACTGTCCGATGTTTCTGGTTGCGGTGTCTCTACAGATTCATCGATTAACCAATCTGCCTCTAAATCCTCTGGCTCGGCACTCTCGGCTAAGGCTTCCTCCTCTTGTTCGCCAAATAAGTCGTCTAAGTCTTCGCTCGTCGCTGTTTCTGGAGTTTCCCACTCGCCCCATACATCCGCTTGGGTGTCCGATGTTTCTGGTTGCTCTATCTGTTGAGACTCATCAGTTAGCCAATCTGCCTCTAAATCCTCTGGCTCGGTGTTCTCTGCTAAAGCTTCCTCCTCTTGTTCGCCGAATAAATCATCTAAGTCTTCGCTCGTCGCTGTTTCTGGGATTTCCTCATCCCCAAATAGATCGGCAGCACTGTCCGATGTTTCTGGTTGCGGTGTCTCTACAGATTCATCGATTAACCAATCTGCCTCTAAATCCTCTGGCTCGGCGCTCTCGGCTAAGGCTTCCTCCTCTTGTTCGCCAAATAAGTCGTCTAAGTCTTCGCTCGGCGCTGTTTCTGGAGTTTCCCACTCGTCCCATACATCCGCTTGGGTGTCCGATATTTCTGGTTGCGGTGTCTGTTGAGACTCATCACTTAGCCAATCTGCCTCTAAATCCTCTACTTGGGTATTTGAATCAAATGACTCCTCTCCGTCTTCAACAAATAAGTCGTCTAAATCTTCGTTAGATGGAGCCTGTGGTGTTTCCCAATCGCCAAATAGATTAGCTGCTGATTCAGTTTCCGATGTCCACGGTTGTTGTGTCCCTTGAGATTCATCCGTTAACCAATCGATATCAAAATCTTCTACCTGTGCCGTTGAGCCTTGTGACTCTTGACCCTCTTCAGCAAAGAGTTCGGCGACATCTTCTGTTACTTCTGGCAGAATTTCGTCGCCTTGTTCCTCAAACAATGACTCCGAACTATCTCCATCCTTTTGGGCTGAAGTTGTGCTTTCATGCAATAACGCTTCATCCGTGGATGTAGGCAGTTCAACGATAGAATCGTTTTCTGGCTCAGTCAAGCTATCGACTGGTGTTGATTCAACTCCAGGTTCTGAATCAAAGAAATCATCGAGCGCCTCAAAATCGGGGAGGTCTTCTGAGTCTTCCCAAGCTTCTTGATCAAAATCGTCGAGAGATGTTTCTTCAAAGGGATTTGATACATCCCCCGCTTCTGGTGTTGCTGATTCGATGTCGATTGTCTCAGCTTGATTGTTATTGTCTAACTGGTTTTCTAGATCTAAATCATTACTTTCTAGATAGTCTTCCAGATCTAAATCGTCCTGATTTACTGATTCTCCCAGGGTTTGGGCATTTTCCTCAGTGCTAGAAATTTCTAGCAGGTCATCAAAGTCCCAGTCGGACTCTGAGACTGTTTCATCGCCCTCAAGGGGGGATTGAGGAAAGTTCTCCTCTACATCCAAATCCTCAAGTTCAGAATGACTGAGAATTTCCGCTGACGAAGCTTCTCCTTCCTCGTCAAAGAAACTCTCACCAAATAAACCATTCAAGTCATCGTCTGAGTGACTCATCTGGTCTGAATCCTCTGAGCTATCTGACTCAAATAGTAGATCAGAAAAGTCATCGGTTAAGCTGGATGAGATATCCAGGGAATCTGATGATTCTTTTGAGGCTTGAGGATTGGCGATCGCGTCTGGTGAGAAGTCATCCGTTAACCCCTCCATTAACTCATCATCGGTGGTTGAATCCTCTAAATCATCACTCTCCCCAATTAGATCCGAAAAATCATTCGAGTCTTCAAGATCCAGAAAATCATCTGAATCCGAGTTTAAGGATTTATCGTTTAGGTTGATAACATCTTCTTCTTCTTGCCAAGTTTGATCTAAATCAGGTGTTTGAGTTTCAAAAATATCGGCTAAACTATTGAGTTCGGCAATACCCACTTCGGGTTCGCCCTGATCAGAGAGAGGAGAGATAGAGTTTGAGGATTGAACCGTCGAGAATTGGAGTTGATCGCGTCTGAACCGGGCGGTTTCGTTTGGGTTTTGGATATAGGTATCCTCTGCTTGGATATAGGTATCTCGACTATCGGAGAGATGGGTGTTTTCTTTGTGATTGTGGTTAGATTCCTCGGATGCAGAAGTGGGTTGAGGGGAAGAATAGGTGCTAGCATCAGATGCTGTGGTTGATTCGACTGTTGTCGCATCTGGTGCAAGGGCTTTGAGTTGTTCACTGGGTACAATCTCGGCGGATCGCCCAGTCAGCACTAATTCTTGAGCTTGTTTAATTTCTTTAATGGTGACGCTAGCGAGTAAGCGGTAGGAATTCTCGGGATTCGCGATCGCACGTTTTGATATCTCTAATAGTTCACCCCACCCCGGTAAGTCCAATCGATCGCCTAATTCGATCAACTGTTGGCAATGTTCTTGCAGGGCGTGGCGATGTTCGGGAGTATCCGACTGCTTATACAGTTGCAACATCTCCCGCAGTTCTACTAAGACATCTCGCTTAAAGGTGGCGGGCAAGGTTTTTGTTCCTTTACTAGAGGATTGAGAGGAGTTGGCTAGGGTAGGAGTATCACCAGCCGCTTGAGAGTTTTGGACTAACTGTTGCAGATAGCTGTTAAGTTGCTCAAAAACAGGCTCAGCATCAGACATAATCGGGCTAGCTGTTTCGTCGGTCAAGCCATCAGAACCTTGAAGCTGGTTTAACAGAGCGCTGAGGGTATCAAAAACTCGCAGCAACAGGGTTTCTAACTGAGTATCTACTTGGATTGGAGTCTCTTGAAGGATTTTAAAGTAATCTTCTAGGCGATGGGCAGTTTGATGAATGCTATTGAGTCCTAACATAGCGGCTCCACCCTTGACCGAATGAGCAGCGCGGAACATTTCGTTCAGCGTCTCAGGGTCTTCGATGGTGCTTTGCAGATTTAGCAAACCTTGCTCTATGGTATTGAGGTGGTCTTGTGCCTCCTCCATAAAGTAGCCCATGATTCGCTGTTGTTGTTCCGACTGCATAGCTATATCCCTCAAAGCGTAGTAATGTGGGGTATTTTGCTTACCTAACTGCCCTGATTCAGTGCAGCGCTCGATTAAGGTTTACCATGAATAGTTTTTTTAATGTAGCTAATCTATTTCGGATTGACCTTAATTTATGGCGAATCAAACTTAGCTTTCCCCCTTACCCCATCTGATTGTAGCATTGCGGTCTACCGACTCTTTTCCTCAATTCGTTTTTTATCCTTTGTCCTTTGGTATGCTGAAACCGACGCTCTAAAGATTATCCTCTGCCTCTTCCCGATTTTGTTTTGCCAAGTTCCGTTGCTGCTGGGCAACGGCTTTTTGGTGAGACTGTTCGCCCGTCCAATCCGCACCTCGTTGGTCTAACTCATTCAGCAAGGGTAATCGACCATACAAAATCAATACATCACCCGGACAAATGTGAGTGTGTCCTTTGGGTGCGCCCACATAGCGACCATTCTCCCGTTGGATTCCCAGCACCACCACGCCTTCTTGTCTCAACCCCAACTCCCCTAACTCTTTATCTGCTAACCAATCGTCTGGTTGTACTTCCATCTCCATTACGGTGTAATCACCAGACAGACGTAGCAAACTGGTGTAATCTTGCACATTCAGCGTCGTCCAGCGCTGCAACGCCCAATTAATCAGTCGTGACAAATAACGGTCAACCCATTTACTCGTGGCTAAAACCCACAGCACCGCTAATCCTATCCCCAATATCAGCGATCGCACTTAATGGCGAAAGCCTTGTAGTGCGTTAAGCGAAGCCATGCCGTAGGCTTTGCATCTTGCTCGCTACTAATACCCAATTTAAATGCATGACAGCTTATCGATGGTGACTATGCTAACTTCAAAACGGATGATCTTGATTTGTTTGTTATGCATTAAACATCAATTATCGATATTTTATACTTTAAAATTATTATGATAGAACCAATTCATAATCAACAGCAATCGCAGGCGTGGTCAAGGGAATTTCATCAGCTCATTCGAGGTGCTTTTGGCGGATTTTTATTTGGTATTCCTCTGCTCTATACCATGGAGGTTTGGTGGATAGGTTCATATATTGAGCCTATCATCTTACTGGGGGTTCTGAGCATTACGTATATGACGGTGTTTTTATTTAATCGCAGCGAAGGGTTTCGCAAAAGCAGCCGCGATGGGATGCTTCATGCCGCTATGGAAAGTGTGGAAGCATTGGCAATTGGCATTGTCTGTGCGACATTTATTCTAATTTTGCTGCGTCGAATTACCGGAGAAACTCCCATTGATGAAGCATTAGGAAAAGTTATTTTTGAGAGTGTGCCATTTTCCTTGGGTGTAGCGATGGCGCGATCGCTACTGCCGGAACAATCGGCTGAATCTGACTCCAGTCAATACTTACAGCCGATCAAAAAACGGGGTTTACGGACGATGATAGCTGATATTAGTGCCACCTTAATCGGTGCAATTATTGTCGCCTTTAGCATTGCCCCGACTGACGAAATTCCCACCCTAGCAGCTTCAGCTTCATCCCCTTGGCTACTGATAATTATAGCTGCATCCCTATTTATTTCCTACGGAATTGTTTTTGCTGCTGGCTTTGCTAACCAACACCAACACCACCTCCTCAACGGGATCTTGCCAACGCCTATCGGGAAAACTATTCTCTCCTACTTGATTTCACTGCTAGCTTCGGCTTTAATGTTGTGGTTCTTCAACCGTCTTAGCTTGAGTGATCCGTGGTTTTTGTGGTTGCGGTATACGCTGTTATTAGGGCTACCTGCAACAATTGGTGGTGCTGCTGGACGTTTAGCAATATGATATAGCAATCCTAAATAGGTTGTGAAAAATCAAAAAATAGAAAAAAGCTTTGAAACTCTTTCCCATTGCCCATGACACACCGAGCGAAGCGTTCGACTGAGCGCTCACGCCGAAGTCCGAGGTGTTCCCCATTCCCCAAAATTATCAGATGTTTGGACACGACTTAAATAGGATTGCTATATGAGTGATCAGTCTTCCGATCAAACGAACTCCTCTCATCGTTCCCCGGCGGAGTGGGTCAGCTTTACAATTGCCCTGTTCATTTTAATTACAATTGTGGGACTGGTCACATTTAGAGGACTGGGTAGAGACAGTCAACCCCCTATCCTCTGTGTAACTATTAAACAAGTAGAAATTAGCCAAGTAGAAGGACAATTTTATGTCCCCTTCGCCGTTACTAATAGCGGCGGGAAAACGGCGGAATCTGTTCAGGTGGTGGCGGAACTCACAACAGCATCGGGAGTTCAAGAATCAGGGGAACAAACGATTAACTTTTTGTCCAGTGGTGAAATTCAAGAAGGAGCCTTTATTTTTAGCTACCCTCCCCAAGAGGGAGACTTAAAGGTACGGGTGGCTAGTTATAAATTACCATAAATTTTATTATTTCTGTTCCTAAATCCAAGGAGCATTATCCATTATAGCATTTAACATTTTCTGGAAATTTTGACGGAACACTACGGCTAATAAACCACAGAATAGTGTAGTTGCTGTCATCACCCACCAAAAGTGAGTGACTTGCCATACACCGCCGAATAGGGCAAAAATAATTAGTCCAGCAGCAGCACCCCCTAGAAATAGTAGAGTTGTTTCTTTAAAGGTGCGTGGTTTTGATTCCATAGGATTACCTCCTGATCCGAATGACACTCATTTTTTACTTTTACTATAACAAGGCGATCGCGCTTTTGCCATAGCGTTAAGTCATTAAAAGGAATGATAAAAGTCATTGAGGCTTAATTCGGCATCGCTTTAACCCCTGCTAATTGGGATTGAAGCCGAGCCAAATAAGCCGCTCGGTATTTATTGGCTCCATACATTCCATGTAAGCCGCACCCGTCTTCACCCGATTGGATGAACTCATTGGGTGAAGTCAAATTGCATGAGATTACGCTACAAAATGGAAAACTATAAAACCTATCTTAGGTGTCTAATGATTTCCAAGATTTCGCATCAGAACAGTCATAAATTTCGATGGTATTGCCACGACGAAGCATCCGTTTTCCCAGCTTGGGAAACTCAGCAATTTCTATGTCTAAGTTTTCTCCTCCCATTAAATATACAAGATCTTCGTCGCCCGTGTTTCTAAGATGATGTGCAACCGAAGGCGTTGGAAATCCCATGAAGTCTCCTGAAATGACTTCAAATTCCTCCCCGTCAATTTCCGCAATCCCCTTCCCTGATAGGATGTAAATCCATTCTTCCTCGCGATAGTGGGAATGATAAATAAAGGATTCCTTACCCGGAGCAATTCTGGCAAAGTTAACTCCAGTGCGCTTTAGTCCAACTGTCCGCCCTAAATAAGTCCCAGATATTTCGGAATTGGGATTCCAGGGATGTGAAAAGGTTTGCATACTGTCGGCAATCTGTTTAGCTCGTAGAATCGGATAGGTTTTGTCTTCCATTATGACTCTCAGTGTTTGTTGATAATAGTCTAAATTGTACTCATAATTATTGTCTTTTAGGGTTAAGTTTTTAAAATAAATGACAACAAGCTGACGGCTAGCATAATGTCTGCACCAGTGAAATCGTCTCCGACAATGTAGGTATTATAGGTTAACTCTTCGTCAACAAACGCGATCGCGATGTCAAGTTCCTCCCGCATGGCAGCAACTATCGCAGGTGTGACGCGAGCAAACCTCGTATAGCATTGACATAGGGGTTGATGGTTCTCTCCGGAAAATGCATCCATTGCAGGTATTTGGCACGCAAGGGTGAACTGATTGGTGGCGCAAGATGACCTTCACCATAGCGTTCGATTAAATACTCTATAATTATTTGTCCGATAACCTAACGTAACGTGAGGTGCAAGATGAAATTATAAATTGTTGGATTTGGTATAATCATTCCGATTCTGGGAGCATGACATGAACAAGGATGAACTGATTAGATGTTATCAAGCGGGTCAAAGAGATTTTTCGGGTGTGGATTTAAATGGCGTAGCAATCAGCAATGTTGATTTGAGTGGCATAAACTTAAGCCATGCCAATTTGGGGGGAGCTAATTTGCATAGGGTAAATCTAAGTTATGCCAACTTAAGCCATGCAAATTTTATGGGGGGAGCAGACTTTGATCAGGTCAATCTTAGTTATGCTAATTTGAGTAATGTTTGCTTAGATCACACTCTGCTCAAAAATTCCTATCTAACTGGGGCAAATCTAAGTTGTATGTCTGCACTTCAATCATCTTGGAACAACTGCGATTTAAGTGGTGCAGATTTGAGTAACATTGATTTTGAGGAAGTCAATCTGTCAAGTTCTAATCTCAGCCAAGCTTCTCTGACTCACGCTTGCTTCTCCGTAAGTGTTAAGTTAAATGATGTCAACCTGAGCAAGGCTAACTTAACGGGTGCTAATTTAACGGGTGTTTGTAGTTTTATCAAAGTCAATTTGAGTGACGCCACACTCACACGCACTCTCTATGGCTCTTGTATTAATGCTGTAGTTGACGTTGACCTAACTCAAAAGGGAGCAATCTTGATTGAGTCTGGGGCTGATTTGAGTGGTTTTGATCTAAGTTATTATATCAGTCATTTCCCAAATAATTTCCGCATCAGCGTTATTGGGGGACTCAGTGAAGTTAACTTTAGTCATGCCAACTTGAAGGGTATCGATTTGAGTGATGAAGAATTAACATCAGCCAACTTTAGTTATGCTAATTTAGCTAGTGCCAACCTCAATGGTGCTGATTTAACTGATGCCAAATTATGTCATGCCAATTTAGAAGAGGCTGACTTGTCTTATGCTGATTTAAGCTATGCAAATTTACGGGATACTAACCTGCGAAATGCCAATTTAACCGACGTGAATTTCCGCCATACTATCATGCCAGATGGTAGGGTGAGAAATGATAACAGTGATTAAGCCTTGCATGAGAGTCATTAAACAAAGTGCAGGGCAAGTTTACTCCTCATCACTATTTCCCCAAAAGCAAATATATGAGTAAGTGGATGGACAAGTCGGTGGTATAATCGGATTGCCTTCAAGGTAAAGTCTCATCAGATTCGTTAATCCAGAAAGGGAGCTAATATCGGTGATTTGGTTAAATCTGAGGTCAATCCACTTTAGGTTTTTGAGTTGAACTAAAGGAGTAACATTAGTAACTTGGTTGGAGTGAAGATCAAGTCCAGTTAGGTTGTTAAGGTTAACTAAAGGGGTGATATTGGTTATCTGGTTATAGTTGAGATGAATCCACTCCAGATTAGTGAGTTGAGAAAGAGGACGAACATCTGTGATTTGGTTATGACTGAGCGCAAGACCCGTCAAATTAGTGAGTTGAGAAAGAGGACGAATATCCGTGATTTGGTTATGATTGAGGGCAAGCTGCCTCAGATTCGTGAGTTGAGAAAGAGGGCGAATATCTGTGATTTGGTTATTACCAATGTAAAGCGACTCCAGATTTGTTAGTTGGACTAAAGGACGAACAGTCGTAATTTGATTATTATTGAGGGAAATCCGTCTCAGATTTGTTAGTTCAGCTAAAGGGTAAATATCTGTAATTTGGTTGTTGTTGAGAGCAATATCTTTCAAGTTAATTAGCGCAGAAATAATCCGAAAATTGGTAATTTGGTTATGGCTAAGGTTAAGAAATTCTAGATTAGTTAGTCCAGACAGAGGGCTGATATTTGTTATTTGGTTATGACCAAGGTCAAGCCATTCTAGATTAGTTAGTTCAGACAGAGGGTTAACATTTGTTATTTGGTTATGGCTAAGGTCAACCTTCTTCAGATTCGTGAGTTCGACTAAAGGACTGACATCTGAGATCAAGTTAGAGCCGAGGTAAAGCGTTCTCAGATTCGTTAATCCAGAAAGAGGGCGTATATCCGTTATGTTTTGGATTCTGAGGTTAAGCTGAGTGCGGCTTGACAGATTATGATCGGCTTGTTCACAATTATTTGTGCCTGCCTTGTTTAACAGTACCGCCACTGTTTTTTTCGCTTCATCGGACAAACTCTCTTGTTGAAGACACCATTGTTTAAACGAACGACGTTGACTGGATAAGGCAGCTTGAGTAACACCTAATTTACAGTTGCCGAGTATCCACAAAGCCATTATTAGGGCAATTGCGCTAATTTTTTTCATCATTAATTAAAACTTAATTAGACTCCACCAGGGACGATATCCAGACAGCCTTCGATATAATCGACTTCGGGACGTTTCCCGATAATAATTTGAGTCACCTTAGTTCCATCTGTGGCAAACTTAAGGCGTAAATTCTGGTCTCTTTGGCTTTGGGGAACAAATGTCAGGAAATGACCCTGTTCGGAATTGGGTAAAGGATTCACTTGAAGCCGTTCCCCATAAAGAGATTTAACCTGGTTTTCTGTATCGCCAACCCTTGCTCCACTGACTGTTGTCGGGCGAGAGTCTTTAATATCAATTCGGGCAATACGTCCGTTCCTGACCATAAAATTAGCATTAAGTCCTTCGGACAGTTGAGTAGGCTTATAGTAACTACAAACCGGATTAGGGTTTGAGCTAACAGGAATTAAATCAAATCCTGCCGCTTGTGATGCTTGGTCAACAGTCATGCCTATATTTACAGGTCCAAAACCATTAATCGCAATTTGAGAGAGGGGAGTTAGCTTCACGGGAGTCGAGCCTTTTCCTAGACAAAGGTTATCCCCACTTTCATCACCCAAACAGTTTCCATTTTTGTCAAGTATTATTACATGACTAACCGTAGAAAATTGTTTAAGCGTTTTCTCAATGGCAGTTGTAGTTCGCACTGAATCTGCAATACCGTCGTGAATCATGTTTCGGCAGAATTGCAATTGAGCCACGCCATTATTGATCGAAATTGTAAAGTCTTGACCACAGTTAGACTCTCCAGTTAGAGAGGGAACGGTAGCAAGTCCCTGCTGTTTCTCTGAGGAGGTAGGACCAGCGAGAAGTTGGGCGATCGCAAATTGGGCAACTCCTTGACTAGATGGGGTTCGCCAAACGGATTTGACGTTGGTGGGATCTTGCGATCGCGCGATCGGAAAAAAGATTTTAACTCGACGTTGGACACGAGATTCCGTCCTGTCTGGGGATTGAGTTTCTGCTGAATTGGGTGTCGGGGATTCAGGTTGGGATAACTCGGTTTCGGATAAGTCAGATTCAGGTGGGGAGATTGGAGTTGAAACGTTACTCTGATTGGCAGGTTGTCCGCAAGCACTGAGTCCTACTAGAGAAATGAGTAACCATCCTAGTAAAGCAGAATAAGCTGGCTGTATTTTTTGAAATTTAGCTAAATATTGGCTGATTTTGCCTAAAAAATAAGTCATATTACCTAGAGATAATCAGCTAATGTAGAAAACTCAACTTTCTCATTGGAATAGCTTACTGTAGCAAGATTTAGCAGCACCTAACTTCCTCCATCCCGTTCCCCCAATCGGGTGAGGCTTATCCACTCTTTAATACTGTTTCCAACCTACTTAGGGTTACGTTAGTGCTTCAAAACCTGCCACCACATCTAGAAGTTCTAATTATGGACAAAGGAAAAAATGACTAGATTAACTATAAATTACTGATAAATATCATCGCTGACGCCTGATTCATTGTTGCCACTCTTGACACCGCCTGACGCCAATTTTGTTGGTCTTGCTTCCGGGTTTCTAACTCCTTAAATTCTAACCAAACCTTTGCCCGAATATCCTCATCACTCAGGAAAATTTCCCACTCTCGCTTCATGTCTCTGGCATAAATAACCAAATCGATAAATTCCTGCACCATATAATAACGAGCTTGACTGGGTGCTGTTAGCCAACTATTTAATGTTTCCTGACAAGCCGTCACTGCTTGCTCATGCAGTTTTTCTAGATTTCTGAGTACCTCTGAAGCATTGGACGGATCAGGTAAAATTCCGAACACTTCCGCCAGACTTAAATCAATATCTGATTGCAGGATCTCATCAAGCTGTTTGCGAATTAAATGTAATAGAACACTTCCGTAAGAAAACTCGAATTCCCAAAGCGTTCTAAAGCCTAACTCTAATTGGTTTCCCCGTTGTCCTAGTAAATCCGCCATGTCTTTGAGAAACTCAGCACCTCGGGTTGAGGTTAATTCGCCCAACTTACCTTGATTGACTAAAACATCAGTCACCAATGATTTCACTTTATCAATCGATAGTCTCAATCCTTGATCAACTTGTAAAAAATGCCGCGATAAATGAATTCGCAGTTCCCGAATGTAAACGCGGTAGATAGCTTGATAGGATTCTTTAAACTCAAACTCACAACTACGGCTAATAATTTCCTGATCCGTCTCTGGAATTCCTTTATCGGTTTGACAGTTTTTCAACGCGGCTTGCACCGCTATCTGAAAGTCTGGATCAATGGCTTCAGATTGCTCTTTCAGTTGATTTCTCAGTTCTAAAAGTCCTTGGATGAGTTCCTGAGACAGTTGCTCAAATAATCGTCTAAATTGGCGAGATTCTCCTGTATTATATCCCAAAGCTTGATTTGATTGTTCCAGGGCTTGGTGAATCTGCTGATGCAATTGTTGCAGGTTACTTTGGCAACGACTCGCGTATCGTTGATCCAAGTCTTGAATATTTACCATGAGATAGTCTAAAACATGATTAAAGACTCGGTTCGCATCATCTGGATCAGAACAATCTGCTATTTCAGTTTGTACAACCTGAATCGTATCAATATTTTGTTTAAGACGTTGACAGGCTCTAAGATTCTCGGTTCTGCGACTATAATTTAAAACCATAAATGACCGTTTTTCTAGATCATTTAGCGCTTGTGCTGCTTTATCATATAACTGAGTATCGAGGCATTGCCATTGATAACGCTGCGGATCAGGTCGTTTAATAAACAAAACCATATCCACTTCATTACCCAAGGTTTCTAACATCAACGTTTCATCGCCTAACTTGGAGTCGCCTAAACCCGGAACATCGACCAGCGCAATTTTGCCCACATCCGGATTTTGAAACGGACAAACGATCTTAACCTCTTTCACCGCCAAGTGTTTGAATGCGGTTAAGTTATTCTGTTGAGTACCATCGCGTTTCTGCGTAACATAATCGGTAATTTCCTCAGGCTTAATTTTTAGCGATCGCGGATTTCCAGACTGAAGCAAGGATCGATAGTGACGGAGGTTTTGATGATAATCGTAGCAGAGGCGTTTGTACATTTCTTCATGACTGGCTCCGGCTACGCCTTGTTCAGGAAATACATGGTTGGCGAACTCATCTAAGCTATAGGGTTTTTCCGTCAAACCCAGTTCCTCGTAATAGGGATAAATAACTTCATTTAAAAAGGATGATTCCGAATGCAGCGTAACTTCAACGTGAACAGAGGGATTGGGTTTAGGTAAAACCATCTGCTCTTGAATACCATATAAACTGGAGCTTACGCCATTAAATTGTGTCGTATTTTCCCTGGCGTTATTGTGAGCATAAGAGTCCTCTTGCCGATTTTCAATTTTGCTGCGAACTGCCGTGCAAGCACCTCCTTCGAGTGCCGGAATTTCATTATCTGTCAGTCCACTTAAGGTTTTTAGTAATGTGCTTTTCCCCTGTCCCATTAATCCGACAACACCAATATTTAAGGTGGGACGTGAGAATCGTTTTTGCAGACTGTTCAGATGCTCAGATTCAACTTGAAGCTGTTGCAACAAGTAAGAGAGATGAATGGTATTGAATTGCTCGCGAATTTCACTCTCACCGAACGATACATCCAGCCGTTGGCGATACCGCTCTAATTCGCGTAGGGCTGTGACAAGTTCCGCGAGATGGCTTTCTACCTGTTGTATGTTTTGGACTAGAGGTTGGCGCTGTTGGATGATTTGGTTAATCCGTTGCGCTCTTGTCTGGGGGGGTTGGCTGGTATTCATAAAACCAGAAATGTTGTTGATTAAACCCTTAGATTACTCCAAAGTGGAATGGCACTGAAAATTTGCATTTTGGGATTGCCTTCACTTTTGATATACCGTAGGGTGGGCATTGCCCACCAAGCCAAGGTTAAATGAGCTTAAGCTGTCATGCATTTAAATTGGGTATTAGTAGCGAGCAAGATGCTTGATGTAGCGAGCAAGATGCAAAGCCTGCGGCATGGCTTCGCTTAACGCACTACGGCAAGGATTGCGCCATTATTGATATTAAGGTTTAAATGC
>NZ_JAVJNP010000195.1:0-33014 GCF_040217205.1 Coleofasciculus sp. A1-SPW-01
GTAGGCTTACAGTTGATCCGAACTGGGGAAGCATTCGGAAGTGTGTATCAGTTGATGGCTAGTGGTCTATTCAACTCTTGCGTCACCAGACTTGTCTCTGGCAATCCCCACGCTCCACGTTAGTAGCGTGGGGTTGCTGAAAGTTTTCCCTTCCCTAAAACTCCCGAACCATTACGTTGACCTCTCAATGACTGCAATTCCGATAGCATTACCTATCTCAGCTTAGACATATCCCTAGTCAGGAATCCCCTCTCTCTAGGCTTAGATTTGCTTCCCCAGCTCCCCCAGCTCCCCCTGCTCCCCCAGCTCCCCCAGCTCCCCCTGCTCCCCCAGCTCCCCCAGCTCCCCCTGCTCCCCCAGCTCCCCCTGCTCCCCCTGCTCCCCCAGCTCCCCCTGCTCCCCCAGCTTCCCCAGCTCCCCCTGCTACAACACTTATTCAGCCCCTACCTATTCCCTCAGATGCAGGTTTTTTGCCTCGTGGTGAGGTAATCTGCGATCGCATGGACTGTTTTAGTTTCCCTTATGTCACAAAAAAATTGCCCGCCACTACGTTAGAAAGAATTTATTTTGTCGGTTATACTATCTCAACCCTAGGGATGGGGAGTTATAGTCCTCAAGGTTCAGTTTGGCAAATTGCCACAGCAATTGCTTCTGTGAATGGGTTCTTTTTAGTTACCTTGGCAATCGCCTATCTCTTACCTGTGGTTTCAGCCGCGACTGAGCAACGCCAACTGGCGGTTTATATTTCCTCTCTCGGTGGTACGGCTGACGAAATTCTTGTCAGAGCCTGGAATGGCAAAGATTTTGGGCAGTTTGACCAGCATTTAATTGCTTTGACACCAATGCTTGCCCAACAGGGAGAACGCCATCTAACTTACCCAATTCTTCATTATTTCCACAGCATTGAACGGTCTCGCTCGATCAAGCTGAGTTTAGTGGCTCTTGATGAAGCGCTAACCATCTTGGACTATGGCATTAAACCATCACATCAACCTGATCCGGCGGCGCTAGGTGCAGCACGCCGAGCAAGTGCAGCTTATTTGAAAACACTCAAATCCACTTACTTAAAACCCGCCTCGGAAAACCCACCGCTTCCATCCCTGGAACGACTCAGGCGACAAGGGATTCCCACAGTGAGCGATCGCCAATTTTGGGACGCCACCAAACACGTCACCAAACGCCGACGGCTGCTATTAGCGCTGATTCACAATGACGGCTGGGTTTGGGATGCGATCGGCTCCAGCCAAACCACCAATCGGGCTACCCCCTTAGATGACCAGACGACGATTGACAAAGTAATATTGCATTGATTAGGGAACAGGAAAGGGAACTTGTAGAGATGCGCCATGGCGTGTCTGGGAGTTGGGGGAGAAGATTATCAATAAACCATGAACAATCAACAATCAACAATCAACCATGAAAAAAATCAAGTATATTCTCTTAGGCTTAGTCGGACTATTCTGTTTCCTGATAATTTGGGGCTTGATTGAGCCTTATATCCTCGACACAGAAGAAGAAGTTGCCGTCATTCCCAATCTTCCTGCGGCTTGGCAAGACCAACGAATTGGATTAATTTCCGATTTTCAATACGGAATGTGGCTAGATAATACCGCCACTGTCCGTCGTAGTATCGCCAAACTGATAGAAGAACGCCCTAGTGTCGTCCTGATCAGCGGTGACTTTATTTACCATGCCTTTAAAGGCACAGACCCAGAAATTGCTAGCATCGTTGATTTAGTCCGTCCCTTACCAGAAGCCAATATTCCCACCTATGCAGTGTTGGGTAATCACGACTACGGTATGATTAGCCTGGATACTCCACCCAAAGAGAACTTAGCAGCGCGGTTGGAGACGGCGTTGGAGGACGTTGGTATAGAGGTTCTGGAAAATCAAGCTGTCAAATTATCTCTACCGGGACAATCTGGAGAAAATCTCAGTGATGGAAATACCGACTCCTTTTATTTAGTGGGTATTGGTTCCCATCTGGCAAACAACGATCGACCCAAAGAGGCGATCGCGCAAGTGCCATCTACAAATCCCAGGATTGTAATGATGCACAATCCCAAATCATTTCCAGCTTTACCTGCCAATACCGCACCTGTAGCGGTTGCTGGACACACTCATGGTGGACAAATTCGCCTACCCTTCACACCCCAATGGTCTTGGTTAGCATTAGCTAAAAACTGGGAACATGTCGATGGTTGGAGTGATGGCTACGGCGCTTCAGGTAATAAACTGTATGTTAATCGTGGGATTGGTTTTAGTGATCTGCCCATTCGACTCAACTGTTCTCCAGAGGTCACTTTATTTACACTACAGTCTCAATCATTAGAGGTTGGTGAATAAGTATTGTGGTGAGGGAGGGAACAGTAATTTATTTCTAGGGGTAGATGTTAATTTAAAGAAGTTACCTAAACCGGATGGCACTGAAAATTTGCATTTTTGGATCGCCAAAACCCTGGATATACCGTAGGGTGGGCACTGCCCACCAGCATACCAGTCAGTACCATTCCACCTCAACCCCCCCTAGAAATCCGATGAGCTACTGTATCAACCCCAAGTGCGACCAACGGGAAAACCCTGAGTATCTGGAATACTGCCAAGGCTGTGACACCCCATTAACCATCAACAGTCGATATCGGCTGCTGAAACCCCTTCGACCCCTAGACGCACCCAATCCCACCAAAATCTTTGAAGTCCAAGATTTGGCAGCAGAGGCGGCAATCAAAGGGACAAAACATAAAGTACTGAAAGTTTTAACCCGGAACAATTCCACCTTAGTTCGCCTGTTCAGACAAGAATCCGAAATCTTAAAGAAACTTAACCATCCGGGTATTCCTAAAGTTCAACCTGAAGACAATTATTTTACCGTTTCTGTCTCTCGCCGTGCCAGACCTTTACATTGCTTGGTGATGGAAAAAGTGGAGGGGATAAATTTACGAGCATGGCTCAAACATAATCAACCCATTTCCGAAGCCAAAGCCATTGAATGGCTAAAACAGTTACTCGATATATTAGATACGTTGCACCAACAACAATATTTCCATCGGGATATTAAACCCTCGAATATTATGCTGCGACCCAATGGTCAACTGGTGCTAATTGATTTTGGGACAGTTTGCCAAATGACGGGTACAGTTGTTCAACGACTGATGGGGAAAGATGTAACCGGAGAAGGAGTTTTTTCACCCGGTTATACCCCTCCTGAACAAATCAACGGTAATGCGGTTCCTCAATCGGATCTTTATGCCTTAGGACGTACCTTTGTCCATTTACTGACGGGTAAACATCCTTTAGAACTAGAAACCAACCATAAAACAGGTGAATTAATGTGGCGCAAACATACGCACAAAATCTCTGAACCATTAGTCGAGTGGCTTGACTATTTTATGGCTCCATTTGTCCATCGTAGACCGCCAAATGCGGCGTTTATTTTGCAGCATTTTCATAAACAACCCCTCCCTCATCCAGATATACCCAAAACCTCTCCACTTCCCCTAGGGTTAATGATTCTCAATCTTGTTATTTTCTCAATTTTATTAGTCTCCGGAGTCCTCTGGTTACAAGCTTACCAACAGCACCAGCGACAGTTGTCTCCTCAAGGGAATGTTCTGTTAATGCAGAGAAGTTAAAGACATTCATCTGAGGCTTTGTTCAGCAAGCCCTATAATACAGAGCCGTTTTCTTTTGCCTATTGCCTATTCCCTATTGCCTTTCCCCACCACAACACTTACTCAGCAGACCCTAATTAACCGGACTTGATATGAAAGCGCAACTACGAACCCAAAAAAAGAGGGAAGAGTGTCTTTTTCTCTTCCCACTTGCTGATTCTGTTGTTTGGCTTTTCCGCTTTCTCTCAACTTCTTCCGCAACATTTGCCGTTGCTTCTTCAGTTGTCTGGCTCTGGCGGAACCGCCTTTACCTTTGTCATTTCGCCCTTGACGGCGAGGAGACTCCCAACTCTTGAGTCGTTGTGTCATGATCACTACCTCTAAATCTGAATGGGCGGAGAGAGACTCGAACTCTCACGACCAGAGGTCGCCACATTTTGAGTGTGGTGCGTCTACCAATTTCGCCATCCGCCCTTGGATGCAACCTTTGTATTATAACCAATAGATGTCGGTTGTAGCAAGGACTGATAGGCTTGAGAACTTGCCCATTTATCAATTTCCCGCGCCCTTAACACGGGGACGGGGTGGCTCAACTGGGCAGTTTGAGCGGATTTGAGCAGTTCTCCCAATTCCGAGTTACTGATATCATCATAGGCTCTGGCTTGGGCGATAAAGGCGTCGAGGTTTAGTTTGGGAGCTAGGGTTGGTGAACCGCCAGCGAGTTTCATCAGCACCGACATCACCACTCTGGGATTTTGAGTTGCCAGCAGAGCCGCGCGATCGCAGGAAAATTCCGCACACCTTAACCACTCCAGCATCTGTTCTTGAAGGCTTTGGGCAATTACAGCGCCCCAATTTGGCAGTAAAGACGCCGCTAAAATCATAATGTTGAGCGGTGTCAGATAAACCCCATGCTCGCACTTGAGATGTCCCAATTCGTGAGCAATCACCGCCTGAATTTCTTCGGGGGTCAGCATATCGATTAAAGCGGTGTGCAGGACGATAAATGGCTGCTTACCCCGCATGGCAAAGGTATAAGCATTTGGCACAGGATGCTGCTGCACGTATAGTTGAGGGGGTTCTAAGTCCAGGGTTTTGCAGGCGTCTAGCAGTAAATCATGCAGGTGCGGTAGCTGATTTTCGCCCACCAAAACACTAGCAGCAATATTATTCAGGTAAAAGAATTGTTCCGCCACAGGTCCGAGGAAATTTCGCACCATCAAGTCCAGTCCAGGGAACTGCTTCAAGGCTTGGGTGGCTTGGAAATCAAGGGGATGACGGAACTGGTCTGCCTTTAGACCAACTAACAGTGTTTGGGTCATGGGTTATTGGTCGTGGGTCATGGATCTTATGTCTGAAGTCATTGGTTGCTTCAATGACGTCTAATCTCTAGTGTATCGAGAAGCTGAGCCTAAAACATCGGTTCAGTTGTCGAATCATCTTCGGAAATTACGAAAAAACGGTCATTTGAGATACAAAATTCCCTCCGATTTGACCGATAAGCGATCGATCCTCCAGCTCCCCCAGCTTCCCCAGCTCCCCCAGCTTCCCCAGCTTCCCCAGCTCCCCCAGCTCCCCCAGCTCCCCCAGCTCCCCCAGCTTCCCCAGCTCCCCCAGCTCCCCCAGCTTCCCTTATCTGCAAGGTATCACCCCTCAGATAACCATTGTTTAACCCGCTTTAAACTATCCCAGTCAGGCTTCCTACTCAGTCCATCCTCAATACTCTCAAAGACATCCTGACGAACTTGAGAATCCGTCGCCATCATCTGCTTAACGGTGTCAATGTGTTTACGTACCCCAGTTTGCCCGGTTTCCAACATCGCTACCGCTAGGTTGACTCGCGCTTGGGGCGCATTGGCATCAATTTTCGTCCCCTTAAGCGCTACTTTATATGCCCGTTCGGCTTGGTCATCCAGCAAATACAACCAAGCCAGACAACTCCAAGCGGCGGCGTTTTTCGGGAAGCGATCGCACAGTTGTTTAAATACAGGAATCAGGGAATCAGGTCCCTCACCCGCGTTGTAGCGTTCTAAGCCACTCTCGAACAGAGAATTAACAGTTTCGGTCATAGATTCAATTTTAGCTTTACCGCGATCTGATTTTAAATGGAGTAGGGGTTTGGTAACCAAACCCCTACTCCCGTCCTATTCCCCCGTTTTTAACTAAACACCAAAGGATTTACCACAGCCACAGGTTTGATTAGCGTTGGGGTTGGTGAATTGGAAGCCTCCCCCAATCATGGCATTGCTGTAATCTAAGACCAAACCGTACAGGTACAGGATGCTTTTGGGATCACATATTATTTTGAAGCCCTCGTAGTCAAACACTTCATCGTTATCCCGTACCTTACTCGGATCTTCAAAATCCATCATGTAAGACATCCCGGAACAGCCCCCCTGACGGACACCAACCCGTAAGTATAGGTCTTGTCCTTGTTGGTCTCGCAGCGCCACAATATGCTTGAGGGCTTGTTCGGTCAGTTGGATACCTCGTTGCTGTGTTGTTGCTTGTGTCATGAGTATGTTGTAACTCCTGGTTAGGTTAAACTTGGATGACGAACGACTGATGTTCCACGCTTATGGATCAAGTTTATCGAGACTGACCCCTTAACGTGTATTTACCCCATAAAAATTTTCTTGGGAACTCCTTTCTCCAAACAATGAAGCGCAGCCCGGAAGGTATTGCGGTTTAATAGGAATATCGATTATTGATCATGGCTGACTTGCCATGGTTTTTGCACTTATTGCCAAATACCCTATGTCTGCTCTCAATCGCAATACTCGTCGTCGGCTCAAACGGTTACCCCAAATACCCAGCGTCTGGGAAGGGGATCGCCGTTCTTTAGTGACTGTATCCGATCAGGGTGATTTTGATGCTGAGGGTAATAATGAGTGCATTCTTTGGGTGGATGGCTCAGAAGGAATTGTCCGGGCGATGGATATCGTCTCCTCAGAAATGGGACCTGAAGCGATTGTTCGCACCCTATTGCGAGCCATGGAACATCCCCAAAGTCCGGCTCGACCCGCCCGTCCCTCTAAAATTGTGGTACGCGATCGCGAAGTTCAGTTTTTATTGCGTGGGGTGCTGCAAGAGTTGGAGATTGCGATCGATTATGTCCCTGATTTACCCCTGATTGATGAGTTATTTCGCGGGTTTGAGGAAATTGCCCTCCAGCGCCAGCCACCGTTACCCCCGAAGTATGCGGATCTATTGATCGGTAAGGCGTATGAGATTTGGCTGGATGCGCCTTGGGATATCTTGGCTGACCATCAGATCCTGAGTGTGGAATTAAATCGCTGGGATGTGGGTGAGTTCTACGTCTCGGTTATGGGGATGCTGGGTGTAGAGTACGGAATTCTGCTCTATCGCTCCCTGGATTCACTGCAACGGTTTCGGGAGTCGGTCGTCAATCAGGAATCGGTCGAGGCGATGGAACAGGCATTTTTGGGACAAGATTGCTTGTTTATTACCTATCAAGCGGCGGATGAGGACTTTGAAGAGGATGAGGATGTAGATTTAGCCGATTTATCTGTTGAAGAGATTTTGCCGAGTTTTGGTGCGGTGCATCCATTAGAGGGAATGCGCCCCTTCCTGGATGAGGAAGAAGCCCTACTTGCCTATATGGCGCTGGAAGCCCTACATCGATTTTTCCAAGGATCATCCCGAAAATTAGCGGCGGATGATTTTCCAGCGATGAACAAGCGCTTTCGCATCCCTATCCCTGTAAATACGGAAGAGGAAGATACGGAGTCAAAATCAATCGCGTCTATTAAAGTGTCTACACGACCAGAGGTAGCCTCTGAGTTATGGGAGATGGCGATTGATGATGATATGGATGACGAGGACTGGGATGAGGATGAGGATGAGGATGAGGAGGAACTGGAACTTCCCCTACGGGATGACTTAATCCCGAAAGATTCTTATCTGAGTTTGGGGATGATGCCCTGGGAGAGTATAGCACTGCTACAGGAGGATATTGATTTTTATCAGTCTCAAGATGCCCCGCCCCTAGGAGAAGGGTTACCTGTGGTGTTAATTCAAACCACTCGCCCGAAAGCCAAAGTGTTAATCGAGCAAATTCAAACAGCCGGGGGACTCAAGGGGATTGGCTTTAACCCCGGAGAAGATCCTCTAGTTGGCGATCGCTATGATTTGGGCATTTTGCAAACAGGAGATAATCATCTATACCTATTTGGTGAGTTTCCTGAAGCTGATCCGACTCATACGGCGAATCGTGAGCATTGGGAACAACGGTGTCTCAAAACCAAGGGCTATTGTGGGTTAATTATTGCCAGAGGACTCAAAGGTGCTTCTCGCGGTAATCCTCAACCCAAGGATATGATGGCATTCTTTGAAGCGCGATCGCTCTCAGTTAAGGAGTTAGGATTAGGTATGCTACAACTTATGCCTGTGTTTGAATTTTAAAATTACAGCGTGGGTCTGACAACTCCCCCAAACCCCCTGCTAAGATAAATCCAGCACGGGGGAGTAAAGGCATCACACTTACGCAAAGCCTCTATGTGTAGGGTGGGGAGAGCTTAGCCTAACCCACCTTTGCCACGATAAGTGGTGTAGCTGCGTAAGTCCTGTTGGATTAATGTGTGATCGCATCACCTGTACCAAAATCTGTCAACTGACGCACTTCGGGTTCATGGAAGGCTAAAACGATATCTTGTTTCGGTACTCCCATTTTGACTAATCGGTTGGCAATACCCTCTTCCGTACCATCATGCTGAATCCAAATTTTCCCACCTTTAATGTCAATATGCAGAATACAGCCAAAATCACGCTTATTTCCACGCCACCCCACATATAGCAGTTGATAGTAATCCTGCTGTGTATCAAAAACAGTCTGAACCTCATATTCTGGAGCCGTTCTTTGCCGCGCCGCCCGCTCAGCAATTATACAAATGATTCAGACGCGCTTTAGTAGCTGATCCGAATCATACAGCGAATCGTGAGGATTGGGAAAAACGGTGTCTAAAAACGAAGGGCTACTGTGGGTTAATTATTGCCAGAGGACTCAAGGGTGCTTCCCCAGCTTCCCCTGCTCCCCCTCATCACAACAATTATTCAGCAGCCCCTAATTGGATCGGGTCACCCTTTACTCTAAATCATTGGTAGAAGCATCTGGCGTATCACCTTGGGGTTCATTCGCTGTATTCTCAGTTGAAGTAATGTCTGATGTCACATCTGTTTCCGAGAGTTCTTCAACCGGAACCGTTGTGGGTTCATACCGATGAATGCTAATTCGGTTCAGGCGGGGTCCTGCGGCGGAGATAACTTTTAACTCTAGATTTTCATAATTCAAGATTTCCCCTTGCAGCGGAATTTTTTGGAACTGATATAATAAAAAACCCGCCAAGGTTTGATATTCATCGGTTACCGGTAAATTTAAATCCAAAAGTTCGTTAACTTCTTCTAAATCCATTTGAGCTTGAACTAAAAAGGTTTGTTCATCCACAAGTTGGATCGGTACTTCTTCGGGGCTTTCCGGTTCTGGGTTATCACCAATAATTTCCGCCACCAAATCCTTCAGCGTCACCAAGCCAGCCGTACCGCCAAACTCATCCACCACCATCACCATTGCCAAGTGCGATCGCTGCATCAAGGGTAGGAGTTCGCTCAAGGGGGTAAATTCCGGGACAAATCGGGCGGGACGAATCCAGGGTTCAATCGGTGTATCTAAGGTTAATTTTCGCTCCGATAAGGGTTTAGCTAACTCTTTAAAATGGATGATCCCGCGAATATCATCCAGAGATTCCCCTGTTACCGGATAGCGAGAATGGTTGGTATTGGCAATTTCTTCTAACACCATTTGCACCGTTGCTGTACTGGAAATGGCATCAATGCTGGTGCGCGGAACCATGACCTCAGTTGCCAAAACTTCGCCAAATTCAAAGACATTATTCAGTAACTCTCGTTCTTCGGCTTCTAAACCCGTGGATTCCCGCTCGGTGGTAATAATTAACTGTAACTCTTCCGGAGTCACTTGGTTATTCCACCATCCTCCCGTATATTGCACACCAACCAGCCGTAATAAACAGCGCGTTGATTGGTTCAAAATCCAAATAAACGGATTGAAAAATCTGGCAATCACTAGACTCGGAGGACCCAAAAACCGAGCTAACTCTTCAGAATACAGCAACGCCACAGATTTCGGACAGAGTTCACCGAGAACAATTTGCAGATAAGCAATCAGGAAAAATCCCACCGGAATTGCCAGAGAATGAGCCATTCCTTGAACCATCTCTGGGGGTAAAGGCAATTTAGTCAGTACAGCAGCAACGAAAACGGCGACAGTATTCTCGCCAATCCAGCCCAAGGCTAAACTGGATAGAGTAATGCCTAACTGAGTCGTTGAGAGTAGACGCTCAATGCTCTGTTGTAAGGATTGAACTGTCTTCGCTTGCACATCCCCCGCATCAACCAATTGGTTAATCCGCGATCGCCGCACCGAAACCATAGAAAATTCAGCCGTGACAAAGAAAGCATTGATGGCAATCAAGAGCAGGACTAATAATAATCGCAATAGCATGTCCCGGCTGGTAAGGGGAGTAGAAGCACTCGCAGTCAGAAAAATTAAGTGGGCAACCATAAGAACGGTAGCAGGTAACCAGCAAAAGCAGTTCTACTGCTTCTTTGAGCAGATCCACAACGGTACTTCACAGACAGCCTCTTTCTAGGGGACTGTATTGATTGACAAATACCGTTTAACATACAGCGAGCAATAGAACTGAACGTAAGAAAAACATTTGCACTAAACCTGCTGGGAGCATATTACCTTTGTCGGTTGAGTTGAGAGACGTAGGCGGAACACTTCTCGTACTCGCCTAGGAGAACTCAAATAGGAGAACTCGAAGGGTAGAGTAACCCAATGTTAGGGTTAACCGTTTAGGTTTGGCGATCGCTCTACCCAACCTACTGGAATTTTATATGCTTTCATGCTTAATGATCCCAACCTGCTCCGTTACCATTTACCTGGCGACAGGGATTTCGGACATTTTCAGCTTCAGCTTTTGATCGGGATAATCAGTTAGGGTTAACGAAAGCGCTTTGGCGTCATCCAGCAATGCTGTAGGAATACTCACCGTACCCGAAAATTCCTCACCATTTGACGGTAATTCTCCCGGTAATCCTTCGGTGATCGCACTCAACGCTCGACCTTTGTCGTCGGTAACATTTAAAAAACTATAAAGAAATCGAACCGGATTATCACCCTCATTCTTCAAACTAACATCCAGCAACAACGAGCCTCCCTGAAGATTGGCGGAACGAACCTCCAACGTGACCCCCCGATCCTGGCTTTTGAGCGGTAAATTTTGATTCGAGCCACTACTGGTAAACGATGTCTCTGTGTCAAATACATCCGATTCAGACGATTCGTCTTCACCTTCAGATTGCTGATTCTCTGCGGCTGACTCGTCTGGCTTATCCGTCTCAGTCTGGCTCTTTGACTCAGAGTCATTATTATCGGAATTAGAATCTTCATCCTTATCTTGGTCATGGATATAGGCGTGAACGTTGACCAGGATCTCCCGTTCACTCAACAGCGCAACCTCTTTGTCACCCGGCTCAACCTCCTGGTTATTTGCCAGCTTCTTCGTCGGGCGAACATCTGGCTGAGTCACACCTTTAAGAGCTTCATGACCTAGGGAAAATCCCCACATGGCACTCACAAAGCCGGCACCTAACATCATTGCCAGCAGAATCAGAGTGAGTGCTACAGTCGAGTTGAATTTCATTACTGATTCAAGTGATAGAAGAAGATTGACACGACTTATGGTTATAGCGCATCGAGACAAGTGACAGCTTACACTAACGCTGGAGGTAATACCCCCGCACCTATCATCAGGTGGGCAAGATTTGTCAAGAATAGCATAAAGCCAGATGACAGCTCACAGACCTTTATACAGCATTATCATAAATCTCAGGACTAGATTACTCCACGGAGCAGTCCTTTCCATTTTAGTTTTTGTCGCCGCGTTGATGTAAAAAAAGTTGATGGCAAATGTTGCATTTAATTAAGACGCTGGATCGGCGGCGCGATCGCTATGTGAATCTGCCAACATCACCATTATTCTCCTAGTGGAGTTTAGCTTCAAATACCCACCCCTTAAAAATAGGCGACAAAGCCGATAACATAAAACTTGTCAGCCGGCTGCTGTTTGCCCTAGAGCCTCTACTAGGAGAATCCTTTTAGAATGGGCGGCAAGGGAATATCACTCAACTGTTGCTACAGGATATCCAACTCCGATTACTATAATATAGTAAAGAGACAGATTCACCAGGGTTGGCCGAGCGGTTGAGGCAGCGAACTCATAATTCGCCCTAGGCAGGTTCAACTCCTGCACCCTGGATTTAATTTGAAATCCTCCCCCGCTCAAGTGGCTGATATCTAGCCGCTACCGTGGCAATGGAGCTTCAAAGAAAAACTCAGTCCCTTCAATTCGCGGACTCGCTTGGGGTCTAAAGCGATCCGAGACAGGCAATAACCGCACCGAGGTATCGAAAGGATTCGGTAAATCCGGTGTGCGAATCACTGGATCACTGGCAAACTGTCGGTTTAATGCATCCTCGTAGAGAATATTAATCAATTCGGCATCTCGCTCAAGTTCCAAATCCGGAAACGCCGCACTCCCTATTCCACCTGGACCAATGATATATTCGAGCTGACGTCCCAGACTGCGGTTTTCGTAAAACGTTCCCGATTCGTTGAAAAACGCTCGCTCAAAGGTGTCTGGAATCGTTTCTAGGCGGATTGGCTCAAAGTCTGAGGGGTCGGTTTGTGCCAGTGCTGTGCTAGCTACTACTGTGGACGCCGCAACGACCAAACCCCTAAGTAATATCCTCAACCCCTTATGCATAATTCTTCGCCTCACTTTTCCTCAATCATATTCTGATATTTGAATTCAGTATAGTAGTGATTGGATTTTCACCATCTGACTATCATGGCTGACAACAGTAAACCATTGCTTTCTCTGGATACTTCACCCCAATTAACGCAAGAGCGCCAGTTACTGCTGGATTTATTTTGTCAACTGGCTTACCAAGAGGGAGACTTCGTTCTCTCGTCGGGACAGCGCAGTTCCTATTACATTAATGGCAAACAGGTGACGCTGCATCCTCACGGAGGATTAGCGATCGCACAATTGCTACTGTCTCTCCTTCCCCAAGATACTCAAGCTGTTGCGGGTTTAACCTTGGGTGCTGATCCGATTGTCAGCGCTGTGAGTGTGGTGTCAGCTCTAGAAAATCGACCTATTCCTGCTTTAATTATCCGTAAAGAAGCCAAAGGACATGGTACAAGGGCATATATCGAGGGTCCGAATCTGCCAGCCGGCGCCAAGGTTGTCGTGTTAGAAGATGTGGTAACCACTGGAAAATCGGCAATGAAAGCCGTTGAGCGGCTGCGAGAGGCGGGGTATCAGGTGGATCAGGTGCTGGCGTTGGTTGACCGACAGCAAGGCGGTGCTGAGTTTTACCAGTCGGTTGGGTTAGCGTTTCAGGCGGTATTTACAATTCAGGATATCCAACAGCGCTATCAGCAGCGCCAACAGGATAGTAAAACCTTGTAGTCTCTTATCTACATTAAGGAGATCCTTTCCATTGCCTGCGGAGCAACCAGGTCAATCCAGCTACAATTACAAAGACAAGCAGACTAAAAAGAACTGGAACTTTACAGATTACGGCGGTTTTAGAAAAAATCGGCTGACAATTTTTATCGGCTGGGGCAAAAGACGCTCCAGCTACTCCAGCACCGACAATAGCGACGAATTCTTGAAAGCTGCGATCGCGTTCGGCTTTGGTGAGTTCGATCCGACTTCGCACGGCGTTGATGTCATCTTCGAGAAGCTGAAAGCCGAGCTGCATATTTTCTGAGTCTTTATCAATTTGCACAATATATTTTTGGGTAACTAAATCACTAAATTTAGTCAGAAAATCTAATTGGCTATCGATATCAAGTCTTTGTCGAATCATCTCTAGTCGAGTTTGATAATTCGTGAAATTGATATCGATGATTTGCTTTTGAAAAGCTAGTCCCAATACGTCACTGCTATATTGCTTAATATCTTGTTGGATTTTATCAAGGTTTAGTCTAGATTCGGTGAATTGAGAACCGATTGGCTTGTGATTCTGAAGGGTAATCCTTTGGCGATCGCGTTCAATCCTTTTATAATAATTAAAAATATTCTTTTTAATCAAACGGCTTTGAGCATAAGCCCAATTAATTTTAGTATAATAGCAAAATAATCCCATCCAATCGGGGTAAAACTCTGCCGCTTTTTGGGCGCTTTCGACATTGGGATAAATAGCAATCAGGATGGGGCGGTTCTCTAAGGGTAAATCGTGACTAGAATCCGCTAAATCTCTGAAAGCAGAGTTCGGTTGCCAAAGATAGAAAATTGTGCCGCCCCAAATTGTACCTTCCCCTTGATAATCTCGCTGCCAATTACCCTCTTTGCAGAACGCTTGATAACAATCTTGGGCAACTGCTTTGGGGTTTTGAGGGGAATCTTTAGGCAACCAACCTGAAAGCATCCATGCTTGCCCTAGGGTTATGGGTTGTTCGTTTAATCGGGATTCAATTTCAGATTTTAATACGCTAAAGCATTCAACAGGTTGAGGTTCAGTTTGGTTGTTGACGGAACAGTCAATTTGCAAGCCGTAGACATCGTTAAGGCGGACAGGGAAATAGTAACCCTCTACCTTATCGGTTTTAAAGTCTTCTGTTTTTTGAGGAAGAAGTTCTAGATACTCGGATTCCCTATCTGAGTCAATAATTGCCACATTTTGCGGCAACTTCCTTATGAAAATATCTTGATTTTTTCGGGTGAATTCATCCGTCGTATTCAGTGCCTCTTTTAAATCATACACAAATAAATCAAGAGTTGGATAAATAAGTTCTCTCATGAGCTTGAAAACTACCAATTGAGTAATTGAATTATTTAGGATTTTTATCTGTAGGGGCGCACCGACGTGCGTCCAATTTAATCGTAAAATCTATGCCAAAATTTTAGCTGTGTGTAGGGTGCGTTAGCGCAGCGTAACGCACCATTAGCACTTAACCTAAAAATTGTTTTAATTTTTCAGTAAAGCTTAATTTTTTCACCGTTGCTTCGGGTTGTTCAGATCGACTGATGACAATGACGGCATTATTAATTTGTTGGTTGTAACCCGTGGCTTCAGATTTCGGTTTAAATCCTTTGGTATTCGCTAACGTCGCACCATCTTTTATTTGCTCGATTTCGGTTACACTCGGCAAGAGTTCACTCGGTATCGTTTCCAGGGAATCAAGCTTCGATTTATAAGTTTGGTAACGCTGATTTAATAACTCATTGTCCGCAATCATTTTTAATAAAAGGGGTTGGGTAAAGCTTTCCCACGCTTTGGGTTGGACATCCAGTTGATCAGCAATCTCAGCTAACATCTTTTTCTCTGACTGACTCAGGGACGTGTCTAACTCCTCTAGGGCAAGGAGGAATGCTAAGATGGTTGTGTTCATCGGGATGTTCATGGCTATTGTCAAAACAAAAAAGGTATTGAGAATGAACGAGACTGTTCAGAAGAAATTGATATACTTATGAAGATAAGCTGTCATGCATTTAAATTGGGAATGAGTAGCGAGCAAGATGCTCGCACTACAAGGATTTCGCCATTATTGACACTCATTATTGACATTAAGGTTTAAATGCCGAACAGCTTATCAAGGTTAAATATCTCCTCCCCATAATTTTACAATTCTGGTGCTATGACTTCGGAATGGGAAGCCCTCGTGGTTGGGATTAATCGCTATCCCCAAATGACTACCCTGCATGACCTTACGGTAGCAGCAAAGGATGCAGAAGATATTGCAGTACACCTGAGAGACTACGGCTATCAACCCTTTCGTGTCCAGTGTTTACCGCAACAACCAGATCAAAAAGGGGAAGCACGCATCCATCGCACCGGAATGGTAACATCGGCAGAACTCCAAGAGGCACTTTCTAATCTCCTCAATCCGCCGCCTCCCAACGAACCCCCAGAAACAGCGCTATTCTACTTTTCCGGACATGGATGGCGTCAAACTGTTGATGGCAAGGATGAGGTATTCTTGGCGACTAGCGATGTATTTCCTCAAATTGGAGAATATGGGCTTTCGTTGAGTTGGTTGGGGGAACAACTGCAACAAAGTCGGGTTAAACGAGTAATTGTTTGGCTAGACTGCTGTTTAAGCGGCGAATTAATGGCGTTTCAACCAACCAATAAAGCCTTCTGCTTGATTACCGCGACTCGTTCTTACGAACCGGGGTTGGAAATTCCCCATGAACAGGGTTTATTGACGACTGCGCTACTGGATGGATTAAACCCGAACAATTACCCCGATGGTATTGTTACCAGTCACCTTTTAAAAGGTTTTATTGAAAGGCGGATGGCGCAGACATCCCAGCGCCCGTTAATTGAGAATTCCTCTCAGGCAATTCTGCTGACAACTTCATCGCCGAAAAGACGGTTTGAGAATACCTGTCCTTATCGTTCGTTGTCTTATTTTACCGAGAAACCAGAGGATGCAGCGGTATTTTGTGGACGGAGTGCGTTAACACAGCAACTGATTGGACGAGTGAAACAGGGACACCATTTCGTGGCAGTTTTGGGTGCGTCGGGTAGTGGTAAGTCTTCCTTATTACGGGCAGGATTATTGTATCAGCTTAAGCTGGGGCAGGATATTCCTGGGAGCGATAACTGGATTTACTTAGAACCTTTTTCGCCGCAAGAAAATCCTCTGGAAAGTCTTAAGGAGAATGTCACTGACTTAAGGCTGGTGGGCAATGCCCACCCTACGGCATATCAAGGGTTTTGGAGATCTGACAATGCTTATTTCAGTGCCATTCGTCTTAAGGAAGTAATAGAAAAAGGAACGCTTCACCCTCACCATCCAGGGAGAGGAGAACAACAGCAAGTCAAGGCTTCTCTCTTACCCCCCTTCTCCCCGTTGTGGGAGAAGGGGTTGGGGGATGAGGGGATTTCCTCTCAACCTGTCGTCATGGTAATCGACCAATTCGAAGAAGCCTTTACCATGTGCGACGAAATCCAGCGCCAGGAGTTTTTCAACTATCTCATCGAATTAAACCAACAAAACCCCAACCTCTATCTATTTATCGGGATGCGGTCAGATTTTCGCAGCCGATTGCGCGAATATCGCCCCTTAATGGAGTGCATCAACAAACCCTACATTAATGTCGAACATTTAAACCGAGAGGAAATTGCCGAAGCGATTGTCAAACCTGCTGATTGGGTGGGATTAGGCATCGAAGGGGAGTTAAAAGAACGGATTATTAATGATGTCGAAGATTATCCCGGCAGTTTACCCTTGTTGCAATATACCCTGACCGAACTGTGGAATGAAGCCCAAAAGCGAGGGGAACAGTTTTTACGGCTCTCCACATACACACAATTAGGGGAAATTGAGGGAACCCTGGAAAAACGCGCCGAACAAGTCTATCAAAGCCTTTCATCAGAAGAAAAAATTGTCGCCCAACGTTTGTTTTTGGAACTGACGCAGGTGGGAGACACCTACGACACTCGCCGACGGGTTTACTTGGAGGATTTACCTAACTCTCATCATTCTTTAGAGATTTTAAAAGAAGTTAGCGATATCCTGGCTAGAGCCGACAACCGCCTAATTACGTGTGAAGCGTCACAGTCTGAGAAAACAGACGCATCTCCAACAGCCAACATTCAAATTGATGTGGTTCACGAAGCCTTAATTCGCCATTGGAAGCGGTTACGGGATTGGCAAGATGAGAACCGAGAGGCGATGATTGTCGAACGGGAGATTGAAACTCAGGCGCAGCAGTGGCAAGCCGAGGGTAAACCCAAGACGATGGAATCGCTGCTTACGGGGGTAAAACTGGCTAAGGCTGAAGATTATTTGAGTAAATATGGTGAGTTGGGAATGCTCGATGGTGTGGCGGAGGAGTATATCAACGTTAGTCGTCAAGAGGACAAAACCCGCCGCCGCCGACAAAGGTTAACCATCGGGGGAGTTATCGGGGTGGTATCTTTAGCCGCGATTGTTTCCACTTTTTTCGGGTTACAGTCGCGCAGACTGGCGACAATGGTACGCTTGCGAGAAGAGGCAGTTAATATTGAAATACTCCTCCCCTTGGGATCTGCTACCCCACTAATTCAAGCCATCCAAACTACCGGAAACAGTAAAGCCTTTGTCGGTACTGTCCTCAGTGAAGTTTACTCTAGCCTCTATGATGCGGTAAGGGACGTGCGAGAACGCAATAGCTTCAGGGGAGATGAAAGTCAGGTCACTGCTGTGGCGTTTAGTCCCGATGGCAAAACTATTGTCAGTGGCGGTAATACGCTCAAACTCTGGGATACCTCTGGCAACTTGCTTCACACCTTCAGCGGAAATGAAAATTATGTCAATACCGTGGCGTTTAGTCCCGATGGCAAAAGGATTGTCAGTGGCAGTTTTGACAACACGCTCAAACTTTGGGACACCTCTGGCAACTTGCTCGACACCTTAGAAGGACATGAAAATTATGTCAATGCCGTGGCGTTCAGTCCCGATGGTAAAACTGTTCTCAGTGGTAGTGGGGATAGAACACTGAAGCTCTGGGATACCTCTGGCAACTTGCTCCGCACCTTCAGGGGACATGAAGATGATGTCGTTGCCGTGGCATTCAGTCCCGATGGCAAAAGGATTGTCAGTGGCAGTCTGGATAAAACGCTCAAACTTTGGGATACCTCTGGCAACTTGCTCGACACCTTAGAAGGACATGAAGGTAATGTCAGAGCTGTAGCGTTCAGTCCCGATGGCAAAATAATTGTCAGTGGCAGTAATGATCGAACGCTCAAACTCTGGCGTGCAGGAAATTGGCGAGATCTGCTACAAGTAGGTTGTGAGAGATTGCGCCTGCATCCGCGACTCGCTTCTCCTGATAACGACAAGGCGGGAGCAACCTGCTTGCAATATGGTGACTGGAAAGAAACAGAACAAGCTGAGTTTTTAGTGAGGCAAGGAAAAGCGATCGCCCAAGAAACACAAGATATTAATGCCGGGATTAAGAAGTTCAAACAAGCCAAAAAACTTGACCCTCAATATCAACTCGCTTCCCTGGAAATAGAAGCCAAACAATTAGCTGCTCCTGGTTTAGTGACCATAGGAGAGACACTGCTGGAAGAAGACAAGTTCAAAGAGGCTTTAAGCCACTACCAAAAAGCCCAACAATTTGACCCGAATTTGCAAACCTCGGCTGACCCATGGAATAGTCTGTGTCTTTATGGCAGCCTTAACCGCTTTGAGGTTGAGGTTATGTTTGCCTGTGATAAAGCGGTTAAACTTGCACGCCAAGAGAGCAAGGCGCGTTATCAAGCTAATCGAGGCATTGCTAAAGCTATAACTGGAGATAAAACCGGAGCCATTGAAGATTTGCAAGCTTATGTGAATTCCCCTGATATATCTGATGAAGGTAAAGCTAAATTGCAAGGCTGGATTAAGGAACTCAAAGCGGGTAAAAATCCTTTTACGGATGAAGTCTTGCAAGAATTGTGGTAAAGATTCAGGGGTCGTGGAAATCCGATGAAGGGGGAAGGCTTCGCTTCCTTTTTGCTATTCACCTGTTTAGAGACACAGGAACAGTAGTGCGATCGCCTTACCTGCCAAAAATCTTCAATATAGTTGCCGATTTATTCGGGTAACTCTCCAAACCGTTCCCGATATTGACTCAACAACGACTCCATTTCCGTTAACTGTTGCTCGGCTTGCACTCGCTGGTGCTGTTCTTGGCTTCACTGTTGCTCGGCTTGCACTCGCTGTTGCTGTTCTTGTTCAGCAACTTCTTGGGGTATGGGAATTAGCTGTCCTTCGGCACTAAAAAAGCGCAACTTCGACTCATAAATTCCCAAATATAACCCCAACTGTTTACTCCATAACCACCCTTGCTGATTCGGTGGCAATTCCTCATACTCCCCATCGACCAAGTGAAATCCTTTAAACTCCAAACTATTCGGGTCAAACCAGAAATAGTCGGGAGTCCGGAAAACATCCTGGTAAAGCTGCTTTTTTAAGCCTCGATCAGTCGCCGCCGTCTTAGGCGAAAGAATTTCAATAATCACATTGGGATACTTGCCATCTTCCTCCCAAACCACCCAACTTTGGCGCGGGAAGCGTTCCACTCCCAACACCACAAAAAAATCCGGTCCCCGGAACTTCTCCGACTTCCGCTGACGGGGAGAATAGTAAATCGTCAGATTACCAGAGGCGTAGAAATCATTACGCTCTCGCCACAGCCATTCTAAGCAGGCGATGAGCAATGTCATTTGTAGGCGATGCAAGTCAGTTTCCAAAGGAGGCTCGTCACTGAGTAAGTCACTAGGGGGAAAGACTATATCATCCCACAGGTCTTCGGACGTTTCCAGTTCTTGGGCGAAAGACATGGCAGTTCCACAACGAGAGTATGATAATTCTAGTGTAGTGTGAAAATGGCTAGCCCCTTGCCCTGTGACTGATTATATAGGGCTTTTAGCAGTTCTTCAGCCAATTGATTTGTAAATAGACCAGCGCAACCTGCTATAAATTTGCGATCGCTAGCGCTCTTGCTGCTGTGTTCGCTGGGAGTAAGGAGTCTCCAAGCAATCAATGATAGTCAGACACAGAGCGTTATCATGCACTCATTAATGCCATGTTTTCTCTAAAAAAACTCCCAACAGTGCCAGTTGCTTTTATGGAGATTAGAAAGGTCAAACTGGGAACGTTACTGTTGCACAATTGACGGCTTTTTACCCATTAACCAATAGGTTTTCATCTTCCCCTTGCCTTTAACCCGGATAAACCCCCGTTCGACTAACTCATACTTGTCTCGCAAGCGCTGATACGTTGTCTCAGTCACCTGAATTTTGTCCGGTTGACCGCGAGATTCCATGCGACTAGCGATATTCACCGCGTCACCCCAAATGTCATAGCTAAACTTAGTCGTACCAATGACGCCCGCAATAACGACTCCAGTATTAATCCCAATTCGCAAACGAAAATTCTTACCCGTTGAGGTATTAATTTGTTCAAGGCTTTGTTGCATATCCAGTCCCATTTGCGCGATCGCATCGACATGGTTGCTCTGAGGGGTAGGCAGTCCGCCAACCACCATATAAGCATCCCCAATGGTCTTAATTTTTTCCAAACCATGCTTTTGTGCCAATCGATCAAACGTAGAAACGATCATGTTGAGCAAGCTAACCAGTTCTTGGGGAGAAATCTGACCCGCTAGTTGAGTGAACTTCACCAAGTCGGCAAATAAAATAGTCACATCTTCATGTTTCTGGGCGATTAATCCTGGCTCATGTTGCAACTGCTTGGCAATGGGTTGGGGCAGAATATTGAGTAACAAGTTCTCAACTTTTTGCTTTTCCCGTTTTAAAGCCGCATCGGTTTGCTTGCGTTGGGTAATGTCATGAAAGAAAACCGAGAGTCCTTCATAGGAGGGAAAAGCTCGCACTTCAAACCAACATCTGATCGGTGGATAGAAGGCTTCAAACGTGACAGGAGTCTGTTGATCCATTGCTTTGTGATATTGCCGATCAAATTTTGAACCCACCGCATCGGGAAAAGTGTCCCAGATATTCTGACGCAGTAATTCTTCAGGTTGGCGCTGTAAAATTTGAGCGCCGACTTGATTAACGTAGGTAAATCGCCATTGTCTATCCAAGGCAAAAAACCCATCAGTCATGCTTTCCAGGAGTTCGACGACTTGCTGATCTGATACTCGCTGCTTGGCTTCGACTTCCTGACGTCTAGCAATTTGGCGATTTAACCGAGTTAAATTCAACCGTAGTTCCATTTGGTTAATCACCTGACGGCTGAGGGCTTGGAGGGCGCTGATCTGTTGCGGTGTGAGATCGTGAGGAATCTGATCAATCACACAGAGGGTTCCCAGGGGAAAACCATCTTCAGTTACTAAAGGAGCACCCGCATAGAATCGGATATTGGGATCAGACGTTACCAGAGGGTTCCCCGCAAACCGCTCGTCTTCTAAGGCATTGGGTACAACCATGATATCTTCCGGATTCAGAATAGCATGAGCGCAAAATGCCTGGTCTCTGGGTGTTTGTGTCGCATCGATGCCAACTTTTGACTTAAACCACTGGCGATTTTGATCAATTAGGCTAATCAGGGCGATGGGAGTCCCACAGATGTGTGAGGCTAACATCGTGAGGTCATCAAAGTCTTGTTCGGGTAGGGTATCAAGAATGTTGTACCCCTGAAGAGCCTTGATCCGCTCGGCTTCGTTGTGGGGTAAAGGTGCCGCTTGCATCGGGGGTTGGGTAGAGGAATACTGACGCGGCTGATGCGACGCGATTGTATTATACAAACCTTTACCGAGTTTTGCCAGCCATCTAATGATACTGACAATTCCTCTAAGCAGATTTTTTTTTAACCTTTTACTTTGACGATTCGGCTTAAACAAGGTTAACGGTCTAGAGATGCTGCACAATTTAAATAGTAGCTACCCTGGTGTTGATGAACTGACACGACGTTAAGCAGGATGATTCATGACGTTCTGGTAACTATTTTGACTGAAACCGCGAAAACATGCATAAGTCTGAAGAATCAATTCCGACTAATAAAAAAGAAAAAAAGGTGGGTAATACCCACCCTTTGCTTATATGTGTTATAATTGCAAGCTAGCTTTGCTTAACCGGTTCCTTGGCTAAGAACTTCTCCAATTCTGTCAACGCATCCGCATCAACCTTGGTTTGCATTGGGCAGAACTTAGGTCCACACATTGAACAGAATTCAGCCGTTTTATAGATATCTGCTGGCAACGTTTCGTCGTGATATTCTTTTGCCCGGTCGGGGTCAAGTGCTAACTCAAACTGACGGTTCCAGTCGAAATTATAACGGGCGCGGGAGAGTTCATCATCTCGATCCCGTGCGCCGGGACGCTGGCGTCCAATATCGGCAGCATGGGCGGCTATTTTATAGGCAATTAAGCCATTTCGCACGTCTTCAGCATCCGGTAATCCTAAGTGTTCTTTCGGTGTTACATAGCACAGCATGGCTGTCCCATACCAACCCGCCATAGCTGCCCCGATCGCGGACGTGATATGGTCATAACCGGGGGCAATATCAGTAACCAAAGGACCTAACACATAGAACGGTGCTTCGGAACACTCTTCCATCTGCTTCTTGACATTAAACTCAATTTGATCCATCGGTACATGACCCGGACCTTCCACCATCACTTGCACATCATGTTCCCAAGCGCGGCGAGTCAGTTGTCCCAGGGTTTTCAGTTCGGCTAGTTGCGCTTCGTCAGAGGCGTCATGGGTACATCCTGGACGCAGGGAATCGCCTAAACTGAACGAGACATCGTACTTCTTGAAAATCTCGATAATATCGTCAAAGTGGGTATAGAGAGGATTCTGCTTATGGTGATGCAGCATCCACTTTGCCAGGATACCGCCACCGCGAGAGACAATCCCGGTGAGGCGATTTCTCACTAAGGGTAGATGTTCAATCAGAAGTCCGGCGTGGATGGTTTGGTAATCAACACCCTGCTGGGCATGTTTCTCAATAATCTGGAGAAAATCATCCGGGGTTAGGTTTTCTATAGTACCGTGAACACTTTCCAGGGCTTGGTACACGGGTACCGTACCAATCGGTACAGGAGAAGCGTTGATAATCGCGGTGCGGATTTCATCCAGGTTTCCGCCCCCGGTGGATAAATCCATCACGGTATCTGCGCCATATTTAACCGCCAGGTTCAACTTGGCGACTTCTTCGTCAATATTGGACGAATTAGGAGACGCCCCAATATTGGCATTAACTTTACACTTAGACGCGATGCCGATCGCCATCGGTTCTAAGTTGGTATGGTTAATATTAGCAGGAATAATCATGCGCCCCCGCGCCACCTCATCCCGAATCAACTCTGGGGAGAGGTTTTCCCGCTTTGCGACATACTGCATTTCCTCGGTAATCAGACCTTGGCGGGCATAGTGCATTTGTGTAACATTACCCTGTCCGTGCCGCTTGGCGACCCATTCTGATCTCATATTTAGATTCCTTATTAATAAACCGCTTCCCTCCGCTGGTCTTAACCAGTCTCAGGTTCTCAGGGTGTAATCTCAGCCTGGTTGCTCAGGCACCCCTAGCTTTAGTTGTTCATCGTACCACTAGGGTCGGGTGAGAGGATAAAGCGTTATAAAAGTTTACGTTTATAGTAACTTGGCACACCTAAATAGATAAACCTTAACCCGTAGGGTGGGTTAGGCGGTATTCAACCCACGGAAACGAACTATTGAATCATCTATCCGCCGTAACCCACCAAGTTATCCTTGATTCTGAATTAACAAAAGATTCGGGTTCCTCAACAAAATTAAGACACTTCCCATTGACGATAGCGGGGCGAGTCGAGAAAATTAATACATTTCCCCTTAATGATAGTCTAGGGTTGATGTATGTCACCTAACCCAATCTAGGGCTAAAGCCCTTACTACGAACGGGGCTAAAGCCCTTACTACGAACTAACTCTAAGTTCAAATCGCTTCATCTCTTTGTCGAATAGTTCCTGAATTTTCTGCTTGGATCTTTTATACTTAGTCTTTTGATACAATGCTGTATCCGTGTTTAAACCCATTGACTGAACAGTTGGTATACCACCAAGCACTCTCATCACAGCCGACGAGATACCTTAGAAATTATGGAAACCCAACGCCTATCCTTAAATACCGATAAGATGAGCGATTTCCAGCAGTGGAAACAAGCCAATGGTGATGATTTTTTCCTCTGGGATTATCTGGGTGGAGTCGCTAATATTGAAGTGGCTTTAGCCTTCGCCAAACTCTTTTTACCTAACGTTGTTGAACATGAGGGCGGTATATTTTATTGGAAACTTTCCATCTAGAAACAAATCCTTGTAGTGCGTTTAGCGAAGCCATGCCGCAGGCTTTAGCGAAGCCATGCCGCAGGCTTTGCATCTTGCTCGCTACTAATACCCAATTTAAATGTATGACAGCTTATCTCGGAATAACAATCAGCACCTCGGCTTACCTCGGCTTCGCTCGGTAACACGCTCGGTGTTGACCCTGAGCGAAGTCGAAGGGTCAACGTGTTCGCGGGAGTACCCACCCTCAGCGCCAGCAGTTTACGTATTTTTGCGGAGACGCCCACCACCCCTCCTTTAAATTTCCGTAAAACAACGATGGTTGAATTGTTTGTCTCTTTCGACAATAGGGTCAAGATTACTGATTAAATATCAAGCCCTGTTAGAGGACACCGTAGCACAGGTGTTGGTTTATTCATCATGACAACTCAATCAATTAATGTTCGCGGAATGGAATTGTTGATGGCGTACTCCCAAAATCCGTCAATTGAGTTACGTAATCAGCTTGTCCGGTTAAATAGTGGATTGGTGAAGAAAATTGCCTATCGAGTCAGCCAGCAATGTAGCGAACCTTATGACGATTTGGTACAACTTGGCTATCTGGGTTTGATTCGGGCGATTGAACGGTTCAAGCCGGATCAAGGGTATGCCTTTAGTTCCTTTGCAGTGCCGTTTATTCGCGGCGAGATGCTACATTTTCTTAGAGATAAAGGAAATATTGTCAAGATTCCTCGCCGTTGGCAAGAACTTCAGCAGGAAGGACAGCGCGTCAGTAAACGGTTAACCGCCACGTTGGGACGTCCACCCAAAGAGGCGGAAATTGCCCAAGCGCTGAATGTTTCTATGCAAGAATGGCAGGAGAGTAAATTAGCCTCGAAAAATCGCTTGCCTCTGAGTTTAGATTTGACAGTGGGTCATAATGTCGATCATCCGGTCACGTTGGGTGATATGCTACCGGATAGTTATGACCAAACCTTGCAGCACTGGGAAGAAGACCGACAGCAGTTACAAGGTGCGATCGCGCAACTGGAAACCAAAACCCAAGCGGCGATTGAGTTCGTCTTTTTCCGGGATCTCCCCCGTAAAGAAGCCGCTAAACACATTGGCGTGAGTCCGATGACGGTAACGCGACACCTACAACGGGGGATTAATGAATTGGTGTCCTTACTACAGCCGCAAACACCAGAACGTCTCGCCAGTTAGAATTCGGATGTGTGATATTCAACAAAACCGATGAAACATTTTCTCTTAACTTGGCTGTTTACGGCATTGGCATTAATCATTACTGCCTATCTCGTACCGGGTATTGCGATCGCGGGTTTTCCCACGGCTGCGATCGCGGCGGTTATCTTAGGGATTGTCAATGCTATTGTCAGACCGATTCTGATCATGCTGACTCTACCCTTGACGATTGTGACGTTGGGGCTATTTCTGTTAGTGGTTAATGCGATATCCTTGTCCTTAGTCGCCTACCTAACAGGTGCCACGTTTACGATTAGTGGACCTCTTGACGCCTTGATTGGTTCAATTGTGTTGTCTGTCGTTGCAAGTATTCTTAACCAATTTGCGGATTAGTCATTAGTCATTAGTCATTAGTCATTAGTCCTTGGTCGGGGCGGATTGAGTGACATCGGGGTAACAAAAAATGTTAGTTGTGAAACTTGCCATTGGATGGGGCGGGTTTAGTGACATCGGGGTGACAAAAAAATGTTAATCGTGAAACCCGCCCCTACAGTCGATCAGGGTTTGGAATTAACGTTATCATCAATAGGGAAACGAAAATATATCAATCCGTCCCTACATTGAGACAGGACGGGTTTTGTATTAATGTTCTCTCTGATAGGGAGACGAAACTAGATAAACTGGCCCCCTAGAACGTCAAAATGGTTCCCACTAATGATTAAAATTCTTCACCTGTCAGATATCCATCTGGGAAGTGGCTTCTCCCACGGGCGAACTAACCCAGAAACGGGGTTAAATACACGACTGGAAGATTTTGTCAATACCTTATCTCAATGTATTGATCGCGCCATTACTGAACCCGTGGATTTAGTCTTATTTGGCGGCGATGCTTTTCCTGACGCCACACCACCACCTTACGTGCAAGAAGCCTTTGCTACGCAATTTCGCCGCTTAGTGGATGCAGAAATTCCCACAGTATTGCTGGTAGGTAATCATGACCAACATTCCCAAGGAAATGGCGGGGCAAGTTTATGTATTTATCGTACTCTAGGTGTGCCAGGATTTATTGTGGGTGATAGGCTGGCGACGCATCAAATTCAAACTCGGAATGGTTTAGTTCAAGTGATTACTTTACCTTGGTTAACCCGTTCCAGTTTACTGACGCGCCCAGAAACTGAAGGATTAGCCTTAGGCGAGGTGAATGAGTTATTAATTCAACGCCTTGAACCGATTTTAGAAGGAGAAATTCGGCGGCTGGATTCCCAAGCGCCAACTATACTCTTAGCCCATTTAATGGCAGATCGGGCTAGTTTTGGGGCAGAGCGTTTTTTAGCCGTGGGTAAAGGCTTTACTATTCCCTTGTCGCTGATGGCGCGATCGTGTTTTGATTATGTGGCATTAGGTCATGTCCACCGCCATCAAAATCTGAATCCATCCAATAACCCACCAGTGATTTATCCAGGTAGTATTGAACGGGTTGATTTTAGTGAGGAAAAGGAAGACAAGGGTTATGTGTTAATTGAGCTGGATAAAGGTAAAGCTGAGTGGCAATTTTGTCCTTTACCTGTGCGTCCATTCTGCACAATTAACGTGAATCTGGCTGAGGAAGCTGATCCAGAAGCGGCATTACTTAAAGCGATTAAGAAAAAAACGATTGATGATGCTGTAGTTCGGTTGATTTATAAAGTTCGTTCTGATCAGTTGGATTTAATCGATAATAGTAAAATTCATCAAGCCCTGAGTGAAGCCCACAGTTATACGATTCGCCCCGAATTAGCCAGTCAGTTAGCCCGTCCACGTTTACCAGAATTGGGCGTGGGTAGCAGCATGAATCCCATGGATGCGCTGAAGACGTATTTAGACAGTCAGGATAATTTAAAAGATATTGCCGCCGATATGTTAGAAGCAGCGCAATATTTGTTGGATGGACAAGGGGATAGTTGGTTAGAGGTAGAGGAGTCTGGAGACGATAAACAGGAAGCGAGTCAGGTGGGAAAAGGGAATCAAAAGAATCAATTGCGTTTACTTTAGGGGGTTTGGGAAACACTTATGAGAATCAAGGAAATTTCAATCACTGATTTGTTCGGTGTGTTTAATCATGTTATTCCTCTTAATCTGGAAGACCGAATTACTATAATTTATGGCAAAAATGGTGTTGGAAAAACTAAATTACTCAAATTAATCTATGAAATATGTAGTTCAGTATGTTATGAAACTCCTAGTATTAATTTTGGTCAGTTAACACTAAGCTTTGATAATAACGAAACGCTTAAAGTAGATGGAAGAAAAATTGAAGATTCTCCAGAAGGACATGAGTTGTTTTTAGATCAAATAAGCTCAATATATTCCAAAATTAATGTTCGCTTGATAGAGGATACTAGGCTGTTATACTCAACAGCTAATAACCGAACGCAACACTATAATCGTCAGTCAATGTTACAGACTGTTTCAAACTATGCCCAAGAATTAGCCAAAAATATTCAAGCCAAAATAACTGAATACGGAACCTTGTCTCAGTCACTTGATAGAACATTTCCGGCAAGAGTTGTGCAACAACAAGCAATGCCTAAATTAGATGATGAAAGCTTAAAAAATAAGCTTAATAATCTAGAAAAAAGACGTTCTGAATTAATTGATTATGGACTCTTAATTCAAGATAATAATCAAGACATTAAACTTCAAGAAGATATAGACGAAAGTACTAAGAAAATTTTAGCGGTTTATATTGAAGATGCAGAAAAAAAACTCAGCTTGTTCGATGACATAGCAAGAAAAATCGATTTACTTACAAGAATCATTAATAATAAATTCAATTATAAACACATAAAAATCAATAAAAATGGGGGGTTTAATTTTGCAACTGACGGTGGTAAATTATTGCATCTGACAAAACTGTCTTCTGGAGAACAACACGAACTTGTCCTTCTTTATGAGTTGTTATTTAAAGTTGAACCGAATTCCTTAATTCTCATTGATGAACCAGAATTGTCGTTACATGTCGAGTGGCAGGTACAATTCCTTAAAGATTTACAAGAAATAACTAAACTGTCTAATATTGATGTTTTAATTGCGACTCATTCGCCCGACATCATCCACGATCGCTGGGATTTAACGGTTGAGTTAAAAGGACCAGGGGAATGAGAGAATTTATTACCCCGGATCGGATTGCGAATCAAGTTCGGATGCGGCGTAGTAGTCACAAAGGTTCTTTTCTAATCGTGGAGGGGCGCAGTGATAAGCTCGTGTATGAGCGTTTTATAGATAGGACAAACTGTGAATTTTCTATCGCTAGTGGTAAGGAGAATGCTGTTTCTGCTATCAGGATTCTTGAACAAGATAATTTTGCGGGTGTTCTCGCCATTGTAGATGCAGACTTTTGCAGACTAGAAGGAAGTTTACCTTCTAGCTCAAACTTGCTCTTAACTGATGAGCATGATCTGGAAATGATGCTGATTAAATCACTAGCTTTAGACAAATTACTTTCCGAGCGTGGTTCAGAGTACAAGATAAATAAGTTTGGTCAAGATATCCGTTTAACGCTGCTGGAAAGGGGGACAAGGATTGGATATTTACGATGGGTTTCATGGAAAGCAAATATATCTCTGAAGTTTGAAGGCTTAAGTTTTAGTAAATTTATTGACAAATCCACCTTAGTAATTGATACGGGTCAACTGATTAAGACTGTTAAAGATAATTCGCGAAAATCAGGACTGAAAGAGCAAGATATTCAAAAAAGTATAGAAACCTTAGAAAAAACTGCCCCTGATTCTTGGCAACTCTGTTGTGGTCACGATATTATTTGTATCTTATCGATAGGATTGAGCAAAGTGTGGGGGTCATGGAATACCAACGAGGTTAAACCCGATACTCTGGAGAGAGAATTACGACTCGCTTACGAGGATTCTTATTTCCACAGCACTCAACTCTATCAATTAATTCAGCAGTGGGAAATCAATAATAAACCTTATCAGGTTTTGTCGCCGGGAAATTAAACTTAGCAATTTTGGGTGAGTGTGAATGAAATGAAAAAAGGCGATTACACTCTCTCACCGCCACAATTTTCAACAATGAGTATAAGGTTGATGAATAAGTATTGGGGTGAGGCGAGGGAACAGGGAATAGTCAGGGATATCACACAATCGTGCAAAATTTGCCAAACTAGAGATATTCCTTTCGCTTGGGAGTAAGCGGTAATGTGGTTGGCGGGATTGTTTGTTTTTGGCGGCTGGATGGTATCCTTGTGCCTGCACGAGTTTGGTCATGCTGTTGTCGCCTACTTCGGTGGCGATACCTCGGTTAAGGATAAAGGCTATTTGACGCTTAATCCCCTCAACTATACTGACCCAGGTTTGAGTCTGCTAATGCCGATGATTTTCTTGGTGATGGGGGGAATTGCCCTTCCCGGTGGGGCGGTTTATATTGACCATAGTAAATTACGCGATCGCAGATGGGATAGTGCAGTCTCGGCGGCTGGTCCTTTTGCCAATGTCGTGGTGACGGTGGCGTTGGCGATTCCGTTTTGGTTGGATTGGGTTACGGTATCACCTGATGATTGGTTAGGACAAAGTTTAGCTTTTCTAATTTTCCTACAAATTTTTGCCGTTGTTATCAATTTATTGCCTATTCCCCCGCTGGATGGGTATGGAATTATCCGCCCTTGGTTACCGCCATCGCTTCAGCAACGACTGAGTAAATTAGGTCGATATAGCTTTTGGTTTATTTTTGGCGTGTTATGGTTTGTACCTGCCGCAAGTCGAGAACTTTTTCTGTTCATTCATCGAATTGCTTTAAGTCTCAAGATTCCTCCCGAAGCGATTCAGTTAGGGAGTGTCCTGTTTACTCAACCCGCGACGAAGTTGGCATTAATTGTCGGATTCCTTGGCTTTCTCTGGCTGATGAAACAAAAAGGAAATCAAACCAAAAATGCTAGCGATTTACACTGGTTTAACCAAGGAAATAAATTCATAGAAAAGCAGCAATATGATCGCGCGATCGCGGCTTACGATAAAGCCATTCATATCAATCCTAATTTATATCAATTGTGGTATAATAGAGGGCTTTGCTTGGCAGAGTTGCATCGATTCAAAGAGGCAATTACTTCCTATCAGAAAGCCATTAAAATTAAACCGGACTTTTATCAGGCTTGGAATTCTCTAGGTAACGCCTTTTATCACTCAAACCAGTATGCCGAGGCGATTACTGCCTACGACCACGCCCTGCAACTCGAACCGAACTTGGCTGATACTTGGTATAATAGAGCCTGTTGTCGAGCGTTGCAAGGTTATCTTGACCTAGCGATTGACAGTTTAAAACAGGCAATTGAGATTAATCCCAATTTCCGCGAACAAGCGGAAACTGATGCTGATTTGGAATCGATTCGGAATAGTTGGCATTTTACTGAGATTTTGCCGCAATGATAATCAATAACCAGTTATTCTGGGGTAGGCAAAAATAAGTAATGATACTATCAGGGTTTTAAACATTATAAATTTTGCCCACCCTACGTCTAAATCATAAAATTAATTTTCTTAAGCTGTCACACATTTAAATTAGAAATGGGTAGCGAGCAAGATGCTCAATACAGTGAGTAAGATGCAAAGCCTGCGGCATGGCTTCGCTAAACACACTACGACAAGGATTTCGTCCTTATTGACATTAAGGTTTCAATGCCAAACAGCTTAACAAATAACATAAGACGAAGGACAAATAACATAAGATGAATCAACTTTCCCAACAATTACCCCTAGTGCTTGTAGTCGCCACGACGCTGGCAATACCATCAACGGCTGATATTCATCCGGCACAAGCGGGAACCTGCGTGGCTGCCAGCAGTTGCAGACAAGAATCCGTAAAATTTGTACCAGGTCAACGGATTACCGTTGAGGTAGCCAATTTAACCTCTAGCGTGATCAAACTTCAACAGGTCGATGTTACAGACCCTTTACCTGTGAGTCCAGGACAGGTTCTCTCCTTTGTCCGAGGAGGTAATACTAACCCAAATTTCTCGGCGGTGCTGTGGGATACCCAAGGATTACCCTTAAACGTGAATATCCGCAAACCTGAAGCCAGAGTCTTACGCATTGAAGTATTGCCCAGTGGTCGTTCTCCAGGGGTTCGCGCTGTTTATCTGCAAGATGACGGTCGAGTAGAAGTGATGTAAGGTGTTAGGTGTTGGGTGCATTGATTGATTATGAACAACTATCCTTGTTATTCTGCTCAACTTCTGCCTCGTATTCGCCATACTCCAAATCATTGGTTTGGTAATCACGATAGTCAGGAGATAGCTGTTGTTCCGGCTACTAATGCCGCGACAACTAATCCGTCTCCAGCGTCGCCTGTTACCAAAACTCTAGATCCGTTGTTATCGCAACGGATTTTAATCACAACTGAGTAATATCGAATCCGTTTGATTGCACACCGATGCAATCCCTTGAGAATCAGTGTTTCCACCTTTTTGAGTTTGATGAGTTAACCTGATGTGATATAAATCTAAGTTATTGACTTTAAGAAGTGTAAATTATTTCGACCCCACCTTTCAAAAACGTGGGGTTTTGTGTTAATGGTTCATGGGTTCTGAACAATCAATGATAAGATGTAACCTAAAATATGATTAATTTTTTGTTATCTAAACTTACTATCATACACAATTAATTTGAGGGTGACATCTGTCTTTTGACAGGTAAGCATTAAATTAATTTTTTTTCCGATTCTTCCTCAAAATTTTTACATTTAATAAGTAAGCTGATCAACGTCGGGTGGAGAAATAACTATGAATACTTGTCCTTGTTGTTCATCTCACTTACTCGCTCACGTTCGTGACAAGCGCATTTGTTGGTTTTGTTCTAGCTGCCGCCAAGATATGCCTGTTAAAGCTAGTAAGAGAAACCCTTTTCACCAAGACTTTTCTTTTGTAAATCCGTTAAATGACATTTTGTCACAGAAAGTATTAACACCAGCCGATTAAGTCGGTGATAGGGCGCACGTCGCGTCGGTCTTATGGGTCAACTTAAGCCACAACCCCCTCACCCCCAGCCCCTCTCCCACCCTGGGGAGAGGGGAGCAAGAAAGGTGTTATATTCCAGCTACATCTTTTATCATTAATCATTCCGGTTCCCCTTCTCCTATGCAACAAAAGCGAAGCATCCTCTGTCCTCCCCCCGTGCAAAAAAAGCGAAGCATCCTTAGTCCTCCCCCCTCTTGTAGGCAGGGCTAATTCATTGTGATGAGAGAAAATTAGGGCGACCAGGACTATTCAGACAGCAAGACGACTCTGGGCTAGAAGAACACCATTAGAACACATAGTTACTTTACGCGATCGCTCTTTCCACTAGCACTCATCTAG
>NZ_JAVJNP010000196.1:0-36313 GCF_040217205.1 Coleofasciculus sp. A1-SPW-01
TCATTAGACAATTTTATCATCTTTGCAGCTCTTTTAAAATAGTTAAGTGGTTATTTAAGTTTTTTGCTGATGGTCAAATATTCGATTTTCCCAAAATATTTCAGTATGGAAAATTGCCACAATCTATTTAGGATTGCTATAGTCATTTGAGGAATAGGGTTAAAATTTCAAAAGAAATTTTAGAGCAAATGCTTCAGGAAATAAACACCATAGAAGATGTACATTATAAAGCTAAAGTGTTAGCGAAAATGGCTCCTCTGTCAAGCCAAGGATCAGCACTTTTGGCGAAGGCTTCTCAGCTATCCCAAAAAATAGAGAATACTGAAGCAAAAGCGAAAACCTTAGCAAGGATAGCTACCCAATATGCTCTGCTGCGGAAATGGGAGCAAGCTTCTACAATATTGAATCAAGCAGCTAAACTGGCAAATACGATAGAAAACCCTAAGACAAGAGCAACCGTGTTGCATCAAATAGCTGTACAGTATGTAGATCCTTCAGCATTTTATTCAGAAATATCTAAATATTCAGTATATTCTCTTTATCGAATACGCGGCGTATCTCTTGATTATCGAAGAGACTCAAGAGAGGGAAAACTGAAGAGGCTAGAATCAGCTCTTAAAGTTGCCAACGCTATAGAGATAACGGAGTTTAAAGATGAAACTTTAGTTAAGCTTGGTGAAGAATACGCTGACACTTGGCAGTATGAGCAAGCTTTACAAGTTGCTGACGCTATCAACGACGGTTCTCTCCAAGGCAAAGTATTGTCAAAGCTAATCATTCAGAATGCCATAGCTGAAGTACAAATAAATAGCAATAGTGGTCGTCAGAAAATAAACTTTAAATTTGATAATGGTTTGCCTCAAAAAATCCTAAAAATAATCAATGATAACAATGCTGACAATAAAATCGAACCTTTAATTAATGTTGCTGTTACGTATAGTGAACAGGGAAAGTATGACCAAGTTATACGGGCTATTAATTTAATACAAAATGTAAATGATAAAGCAGAAACTCTAGCCGCCAGTGCAATAAGGGTAGTTAAATCCCGACATAGAATAGCAGGAAATGATTTTGGAGATGTAGCACGATATAGCCAAGCTTTTCATTTAACTGCCGATATAGCGATACCGTCGATAAGAACTAAAACCTTAGCTAAAATAGCTGAAATTTATTCAGATGGCAGTCTCAGACTTTATGATCAGGCAGTCCCAAAAAATTTAGTAATTTCACCTAGCGCAGCTCAAAAAAAGATTCAAGATGAAAAAGACAAGCTATCTACTCTTCTAGAGCTAACTCTTGAATTTGCTCAAGATTCTAACCACAAGCAAGCTTTAGCTCCGATGATAGCCACTTTGCACTTACAGTTAAAACAATATGATCAGGGACTTAAAATAATTAACAATATAGACAATCATAATAATAAGGCTAGGCTGCTTTTCAAATTAGCTAGCCATTATAAACAATTAGATCAAGACAAAAAAGCTGATAAACTTTTATCTCAAGCCACTCAAATTACTCAAGCTATTGACAATCCAGAAGAAAAAGCGCAGAGATTACTGGATATAGCGATGAAGATGGGGCAGAACCAGAATTATGAGCGTTCTGAAATAGCTTTAAAAGCGCGGATGACAGCTCAATCTATTGATAATATAGAGATACAACGTGAATTAATGTGGGATATAGACTGGTTAATTCAGGCACTCAAATTAAGCGGTCAATATATACCACCTGCTGCTGTAAGTTCTTTCAATCATGACCTACAACAATTAGTTGAACAGAACGAGATAAAAACGGCTCTAGAATTAGTGGAACAGTCAAAAGCTCGCGGACTGATAGATGTACTGACTGGGATCAACCCACTTGAATTCAGTAAAACTGAGTATTCAGCTCCAACAAGTCTATCAATCGTTGAGTCACCCACAATTGATCAAATCAAAAAAACTGCCCAAACCCATCAAGCCACACTGGTTGAATACGCTATCCTTCATGAAGATACTGGCAACCCAGAAACAAGTCGTGAGTCAGAACTCTTAATCTGGGTAATTAAACCCACAGGTGAAGTGGCATTGCGTCGTGTTAACTTGACTGGATTAGGAAAACCAAAGAATTGGCTGAATCAGTTAGCCTCCAATCCCCAATCTCTCAACCGGGGAGTCGGAGAAAAACTGACAACTATCCAGCAAAACCCTGGTATAGTTCCTCTCATCATTACTTTAGCTGGTGGTGGCATTGCTATAGCGGTTTGGTTTACCTATTCACGTCTAAAGTCAAACCGTGTACAGCAAAAACCTAAACATAACTCAAACTTAAAGGGACGAGTTATTTTTGAATATAAAGCCAAAGAGGTTTCCTGGATTGAAAAACCCCTAATTCGCTGGTTATTCGTATTATCGGTGATAGTTGGCTGTGGAGGTGTAATTTTTGGGTCACTCCAACCCAACCAAGTTTCTTTAGATAATCGGGATCAGAAAGCAGAATCCCTATTAGGGGAACTGGTTTCCGGTACTCGTGAATCAATTGGTGTCAGCCATCGTGGTTTAGGCATTGTTCCCAAAGAAGACACAGACAACTCGATAAATCACTTGCAGCAACTGCATCAATTATTAATTGAGCCAATTGCCGATCTCCTCCCCAGCAATCCCCAAGAAAAAGTTATCTTTATTCCAGATAGCGCTTTGTTTTTCGTTCCTTTCCCGGCACTCCAAGATGCCAAAGCTAACTATCTGATTGAGCAACATACCATTCTAACCGCTCCTTCAATCCAGATGCTAGATTTAAGTCGTCAGAAACGGCAGCAAATTGAACGAATCTCAAATAACGATGTTCTAATCGTCGGTAATCCAAAAATGCCCAGCCTTCCTCCCTCAAAGCAACAACTTGCTCAACCCTTATCTCCTCTACCCGGTGCAGAACAAGAAGCCAAAGCTATTGCCTCTTTATTGAATACTCAAGCGATGACAGGTGAGAGTGCGACTGAACCTATTGTACTGTCGCGTATGCTCAAGGCGCGGATTATTCATCTGGCAACTCACGGGTTACTTGATCCCATAGATGAACGACAATTTACCCCTGGTGCTATTGCGCTAACATCTCCACTCGAGTGGACACCTTCCTCTGAACCGAGAGTAGGTCCCAATTACCTTGATGGCTTTCTCTCTTCCGAAGATATCTTTGGAATACCTCTCAATGCGGAATTAGTCGTTTTGAGTGCTTGTGATACAGGTTTGGGAGAACTCACGGAAGATGGTATTCTAGGTTTATCTCGCGCTTTTATTATGGCGGGTGTCCCTAGTTTAATCGTCTCTCTGTGGTCAGTTCCCGATGCGCCAACGGCTGAGTTAATGATTGAGTTTTATCAAAATTTACAACAAAATCCCGATAAGGCTCAAGCGTTGCGTCAAGCGATGCTTACGATTAAGAAAAAATACCCAAACCCTAAAGATTGGGCAGCTTTCACGTTGATTGGTGAATCCAACTGAGCGATGTTCGCTGATATCACTGTAATTTTTAGTCAGTCAGCTAAAGCTGACTTGAGCTTTCAGCCTTGGGTTTACACCTAAGGCGGCAAGACTTCATCAAAGGTCAATCTCTCATGAATCCTGCAAAAATAAAACAACTGGCTAAACAAGGTAATCCTAAAGCCATTGCTGCTTTGCTCAATCGTTCTCTCCAACGCCAAGGTGTTACAGCCAAAGTGGGTAGAGACAAGAATAATTTACAAGTGATCCTGGAATCGGCTCAGGTTCCACCCACGAACTTAACTCAAAGAATCTGCCAAGGATTGATTAATTTAGGTGTAGAATCAATTGATCGAGTTCAGATCTATGGACGGCAAATTGGTGAAGAGATTCCCGACTGGAGTCAGGATATTGATTTAGCTAATCCAACTGAACCAACTCCCATCGAAACCGATTTATCTGCCAGTACAGCTAACGATGAACCTCAAGATTTGAGTTCATTCGTCACTTCCAAAGCCAAAATCAATACCCACAAAACATCTACCCCGGAAACACACCAGGTTACTGACAATTATCAAAACCCGCCTCAAGAACAGGAGGCGACAGAACCTCAACCAAGTCTTAAGCCTGCAAGTCGAACGAAGAGATTTCTAAATTATCTTCTAGATGTTTTGTTTTTAATACCTATGTTCTTTGTTATTGGCATAGTTGTCATTGTCGTTTTGATTATGTTTAATCCAGAAATTTTTGATTTTGAAACTAATGAGACAACTCCCTTAGAAGATTTAATCTATAACTTAATCGGCTATATGACATTCTTGCTTTACTACACAGTAACCGAATCCCTGTGGAGTAAAAGTCCGGGTAAATTTATTACAAAAACAAAAGTCGTAACCAATCAGGATGAAAAACCAACGTCAGGACAAATTTTTGGCAGAACAGTCGCTCGATATATTCCCTTTGAAGCCTTCTCATTTCTTACTTCTAGCCGCCCACGCGGTTGGCACGATAAGGTATCTGGGACTAAGGTCGTCGATGATTAAAGGTAATCATGAATTCTCTTAAGCGGCGTCAATTTTTGCAAGTTGCAGGTTCGGCTCTGGCAACTATCAGTTTACATAGCTGTCAGACAGACCCACGCCCACGCCCAACCCCTAATCGGCTGCGTGGCGCTCAACCTTTTACTCGCAAACTCGCGCTTTTGGTTGGAATCAATACCTACCCCCCAAACAGCAATATTACACCCTTAAACGGCTGTCTCACCGATGTCGAATTACAGCGTAACTTGCTCATTTATCGCTTTGGTTTCAACCCTCAAGATATCCTCACTTTAACCAACGCCCAAGCGACGCGCCAAGCCATTTTAGACAGCTTTGAAACTCACCTGATTAACCAAGCTAAACCGGGAGATATTGTGGTTTTTCATTACTCCGGACATGGTTCTCAAGTGGCTGACCCCGATGCTGATTATGCTGATGGAGTGAATAGTACTCTCGTCCCCTTTGATAGCCCGCGTCCGGCTGCTCCAAATCCTGGTATAGTCCGAGATATTATGGGACATACCCTATTTCTACTCATGGCAGCGCTCAACACCGAAAATGTTACCGTTGTCTTAGACTGCTGCTATTCTGGAGGAGCCAAGCGAGGAAATTTAATCATCCGAGCCGTTCGAGGTGGCGCTCAATTCCAAGCCAGTTCGGAAGAACAAGCCTATCAGCAGCAATGGCTATCCCGACTGAATTGGACATCAACGGTGTTTAAACAGCGCCGCAGACAGGGAGTAGCAAAAGGTGTCGTGATTACCAGTACCAATCGCCACCAACTCGCCGCCGATTATCCCTTCGACGGCTTTAGTGCTGGGGCGTTTACCTATCTGATGAGCCAGTATCTGTGGCAACATGGGGGAGATGAACCCATTGGCTCTATCTTACCCGCGATCGCACAACGTACTACCCAAATTTCGTTTACCTTACAAACTCCTGAATATGAAGTCAAACCAGGGAGTAACACCAATAAGCAACCTATCTACTTCCTAGACGAACTCACCCCGGCTGCTGAAGCCGCCATTACTCAGGTTAATGGGACTCAGGTCGAGTTATGGTTAGGAGGAGTGAATGCTCAAAGCCTCGCCGCTTTTAACCAAGATGCCATCTTTGCTGCTATTAATCCTCAGGGTCAATTCCAAGGCACTATCCAGCTTGAATCCCGCCAAGGCTTAGTCGGCTACGGTAAACTTTTGGATACCTCCTCATCACTTCCTCTTCAACCCGGAACACCCTGCGTAGAACAAGTGCGAGGTATTCCCCAGAATTTAAGTCTACGCATTGGACTTTCCCCCTCTTTAGGCAAAGATATTACTCAGGCTAAAGCTGTCCTTACCTCTCTCAACCGAATTCAAACCTTACCACTCCAAGAAACTGAGGTTGATTATATTTTAGGTCGCTTGACCGAAAAAGCCAGCCAGAATCTGCGGCTGAACCCCTCTCCTCCACTAAATTCACTGGGCTTATTTTCTCCGGGATTAAATCCTATGCCCAACTCTTTTGGTGAAGCCGGAGAAGCGGTAGTTGATGGGGTGAATCGGTTAGAAACTAAGTTTAAATCTCTTCTAGCAGTGCGGCTGCTTAAAATGCTCTTGAATGCGGATACGGCTGAGTTAAATATAACAGCTAGGTTGAGTCGGATTGATGCCAATAATCAATTCATTGCTCAAGTATTTCCCAAACGAAGTCGAACCGGATTAAACTCTACTACCCCTTCTCGTCAAAGCATCAACTCTACCCGTTTTACTCAATTACCCCTCGCCACTCCAGTTCAGCTAAACATCGTCAACAATGAGTCTCGCCCTGTCTATGTCAGTGTTTTAGTCATTGATGCTACCGGGGAAATCACCCTCTTGTTTCCCCATCAATGGGCGGTGATAGAGGATGCGGCACAAGTGAAAGCAGGTGAAACGCTGTTAATTCCCAACCCAAGTCGAGATACATTTCACCTGCAAACTCAAAAACCTCTGGGTGTAACCGAGGTTCTAATTATTGCTAGCGTTACGCCTGTACGAAATGCTTTAAAAGCGTTACAAACGATCGCCAAGCGCCGGAATTTGGACAGTGAACCTGTGGTACTTCCTGCCCCGATTGAGGTCATTGAACAATTGCTGTCTGATTTAACCCCAAGTCGTGACTATTCTGTCTCAGTGACTTCAGGAATTAGTCCTGTTGATACTAGCCAATTCGCGGCAATGTCGATCACGTTTGAAGTTATATCAACACTCAATTAACGTTGCTCAGCAGAACCCTCTGTTGGACTAGAAATTGCTTTCCAAGCCGTTAATCCACCTTTGAGAACCGATACAGACTCAAAACCGGCTTCCCGCAGTTGGGATGCGGCTTGATTGCTTTGTTGATCATTGTCACCGTAGACGTAGATCTCACGTTGCGGTTCGAGACTGGCTGTGGCACGATCAGATAACTCCTCCATCGGCATAGGAATTGCACCGTTCGTAAAAACCTATCCAAATCTGGACATAGCTAGAAATAGCTACAAGCGAGTAACGAACGTGCAGGTTAAGGCTCATCACAGCCTACGTTGGGAGGGTCATGACACCAAAAAATGAACGCCAGTTTTTTGCTCTGTCGAACTCGGTTAAAAAGTAGCGACGAAAGGTTTATAAGTCCGTGCCTAGTTCTTAACAAGCCCTTTCAACATTACCGAGGCAAACATTACTTAGCCCTTCGGCTTCGCTCAGGACTAAAACTGAGCGTAGTCGAAGTTTTAGCAATAAGGTTGACAGAAGATGTCAAATTACGTTTTTCTTATTGATGCTCAAAAAACACCGATGAATCCGATTCATCCAGCACAAGCCAGAAAATTATTAGAGCTTGGCAAGGCGGCTGTTTTCCGCAGATATCCTTTTACTCTAATCCTGAAACGAACTATTGATAATCCAGTAGTTTACCCGCTTACTCTCAAAATAGACCCAGGTTCAAAAGTTACGGGATTGGCTCTTGTGACCGACCATGATCAGGTTATTTGGGGGATGGAATTAGAACATCGTGGACAACAAATAAAACTAGCTCTTGACTCTCGTCGGGCTGTCAGGAGAGGTCGCAGGAGCCGCAATACACGCTATCGTCAACCACGTTTTCTCAATCGGAAGCGCCCTCAAGGATGGTTAGCACCAAGCTTAATGCATCGGGTTCTGACGACTGAAACTTGGGTCAAACGCCTGTGTAAATTTGCTCCTGTTGGTGAGATTAGACAGGAATTAGTGAAATTTGATACACAAGCGCAAGGGCAACCTGAAATTAGCGGATGCGAATACCAGCAAGGTACTTTATTTGGCTACGAAGTCCGTGAGTATTTATTGGCAAAATGGGAAAGAAAATGCGCGTATTGTGGAGTTGAAAACGTCCCTTTTCAGGTTGAGCATATTCAGCCTAGAGCTAAAGGTGGCACTAACCGCATCTCTAATCTGTGCCTAGCTTGTGAGAAGTGCAACATCAAGAAAGGGACAAAATCAATTGAGCAATACCTTTCCAAAAAGCCAGACTTGCTTAAGCGGATACTAGCTCAAGCCAAGCGACCTTTAAAGGATGCCGCCGCCGTTAATGCGACCCGATGGGCTTTACTTAATCGGCTCAAAGAAACAGGCTTGCCAGTCCTCACAGGTACAGGCGGACAGACCAAGTACAACAGAACTCGATTGGGATTGCCCAAGACTCACTGGCTAGATGCTGCTTGCGTGGGTGTCACACAAACCCTGCAAATCCTGACTGAACACATACTCAATGTTAAAGCGACAGGTTTTGGTGGACGACAGCGCTGCCAAACGAATAAATACGGCTACCCAGTTAAACACCGTCCCCTTCGCCCTATTTTTGGCTTTTGCACAGGCGATATTGTTCGAGCCACAGTCCCGAAAGGTAAATACCAAGGGACGTTCACAGCCAGAGTTTGTCCAATGTCAGACGGTAGAGGCGAGTTTATGATTAACAAAAAACGGTTTTCAGTAAAGCTTGATTACTGTAAAGCCGTCCATCGCAAGGATGGTTATAGCTATGCCTAATAGCTGGACAAAAACGGCAACTATGTCCAAATGTGGGTAGAAATTATCGAGCAGTTTTTACCCCCTGATCCGAGCCTGGTTAAAAGCCGCGCGATCGCGAATATCCAGATTGGCTTAAGTTGACACGGATATCCGCTTGCTCTAATCAACAACTGTGTCCACTCAATTGACTCGGGTCGCCCTTTACTTCAGTCGGGGCGGGTTTAGTCGCATCTGGGTGAAACCCGCCCCTACACAAACACCAAATTGTGCCACTGGAGAAATCTTGATTACTATTAAGTCTGGGAAGTTAAACAAGGTAATGCCATGACAATAACCATCTCCCCAGATCAAATCGACCGGATTGTGAGTAATCGACACCATGATCCCTTTGAAATTCTTGGGTCTCATCCCATTGAACGGGAGGGTAAAACAAGCTGGGTTGTGCGGGCTTACCTGCCGAAAGCCGACGCCGCTTGGGTGATTCGCCCCACCGAACGGGAAGAATACCCGATGCAGGCTGTCAGTCATCCTCATTTATTTGAATGTGAGATTGATATACCCGAGTTAGCCAACTACCAACTGCGGATTAAAGAAGGCGAGCATGAACGGGTAGTCTATGACCCCTACGCCTTTCGCTCGCCGCGTTTGACAGATTTTGATATTCACCTATTTGCCGAAGGAAATCATCATCGCATTTACGAAAAATTAGGCGCTCACCCCACGGAATTTAACGGCGTCCAAGGGGTTCACTTTGCAGTCTGGGCACCGAACGCCCGCAATGTCTCCGTTATCGGTGATTTCAATAACTGGGATGGACGCGAACATCAGATGCGCCAACTGGGGAACGGGATTTGGCAACTGTTTATCCCGGAAATTGGCGTCGGAGAACACTATAAGTACGAAGTGAAAAACCACGTCGGACATATCTATCACAAGTCCGACCCCTACGGCTTTGAACAGGAAATTAGACCCCAAACCGCGTCAATTGTCAATAGCCTAGACTACACTTGGCACGACGAAGACTGGCTAGAACGCCGTCGCCATACTGACCCCCAAGAACAACCCATTTCTGTGTATGAGGTTCACTTGGGTTCATGGTTGCATGAGAGTGCCGAGACTCCGCCTGAATTCCCGGATGGGGAAACTCGCCCTGTGGTGAAAGTTTCCCAGAAACCGGAGGGACGCTTCCTCACCTATCGGGAATTAGCCGAACGCCTGATTCCTTATGTCAAAGAACTGGGATTCACCCACGTCGAACTTCTCCCCGTGGCCGAACACCCCTATGATGGGTCTTGGGGGTATCAGGTTGCCGGATACTACACCTGCACCTCTCGCTATGGCACGCCTCAAGATTTAATGTACTTCATCGACCAATGTCACCAAAATGATATTGGCGTGATTGTGGATTGGGTTCCCGGTCATTTTCCCAAAGATACTCACGGGTTAGCCTTCTTTGATGGTACGCATCTTTACGAACATGCTGATCCTCGCAAAGGGGAACATAAGGAATGGGGAACCTTAGTCTTCAACTATGCCCGGAATGAAGTTCGCAACTTTCTGATAGCCAACGCCCTATTTTGGTTTGACCGATATCATATTGACGGGATTCGCGTGGATGCGGTGGCATCCATGTTATACCTGGACTACGATCGCAAAGATGGGGAATGGGTACCGAATCAGTACGGTGGTAACGAAAACCTAGAAGCCGCCGACTTTTTGCGCTATCTGAATTATCAGATATTCGGCTATTATCCCGGCATCCTCTCCATTGCTGAAGAATCCACCGCTTGGCCCCTCGTCTCTCGTCCCACTTACCTGGGCGGCTTAGGCTTCAGCTTCAAGTGGAACATGGGCTGGATGCACGATATGCTGGACTATTTTGCTAAAGATCCCCTATATCGTCCCTACCACCAAAATAGCGTCACCTTCAGCATCATGTACGCCTTCAGCGAAAACTTCATGCTGGCGCTATCCCATGATGAAGTCGTCCACGGGAAAGGCAACCTTCTGAATAAAATGCCAGGAGATGACTGGCAGAAATTTGCCAATCTCCGCTGCTTATACGCCTACATGTACACCCATCCCGGTAAGAAAACCCTATTTATGGGCATGGAATTTGGGCAACGGAATGAGTGGAATGCTTGGGCAGACTTAGATTGGGGCGCGTTGCAACATGCACCCCACCAACAACTGAAGCGGTTTATGGCGGATTTGAATCACCTTTACCAAAGTGAACCCGCCCTCTATAGCCAAGACTTTTCTCATGAAGGGTTTGAGTGGATTGACTGTAACGATGCTGACAATAGTGTCGTCTCGTTTATTCGCAAAGCAAAAGACTCGGATGACTTTATTGTCACTGTCTGTAACTTTACCCCTCAACCTCATCCCGACTATTGGATAGGTGTCCCCGAACCCGGTTTCTATGCGGAAGTATTGAACAGCGATGCTGGAGATTACGGCGGTAGCAATATGGGAAATATGGGGGGTCGCTGGACAGGGGAATGGTCTCATCCTCGCTGGTCTTATTATATTGATTTGTGCTTGCCACCCTTGGGCGTTTTGGTTCTGAAATTAGATCGGAATAAGTAGTTGGAGAGAGTCATTAGTCATTAGTCATTTGTCCTTTGTAAGGGTTTAAGTGGACAGTGGGCGCACAGCTACGCGCCCCTACCCCAAAACCCTCTGCGCCCCTCTGCGCGAACCTCTGCGTCCCTCTGCGTTGAAAAATTCTGCCACCGCTTACGGGACAAAAACGAATCTTTTGTTGATTAATTACCAGAGAAACATGACAAAAACCGCAACCAAAAGAACACCCATCACCTTAATCACCGACGAAACCCAAAAACTCCTCGATTGGGCAGATAGCGTTCAACAATCCGACGACACAATCTTCAACAAAGCCAAAACATTAGCCACCCGCCTCGGTGCCCATCACCGTGCCGATGGACTCACCGAAATAGGCTTCTGGGCACCCGAACTCGCCGCAGATATGTTCCAACCGAAGAACATTTATCTGGAAGTTCTCACCCCCCTGAACGACATTGACCCCACCTTACCCAACCAAAAGATCAAAGTTCATCGGGAACACCTACAACTGGAAAAACAAGGCGAATATTTCTGGGGCGTCGTTTCCGGAATGCGTCCGGGAACCAAAGACCAAATAGGTTCCTTCTATTGGCTAAAATACCTAGATTTTCAGAATGAAATCCAAACCATTGGCGATGTTTTAGCCTATTCCTTACCTTATGGCGTCTACGCCCCCGCCGAACTCTATGACCTAAATCAGTTACAAGAAAAACGCAGCGACTTGGAGTATTTCGGTCAAGGAGACGCCGATGAATCCGGGATTATTCGCGTTCATCCACCGCGTAATATTTTACAGATTCATATCACCACCGCCGCTAAAGAAGGGACACTGGCAGGATTAACCCGCATCTATCAACGGATTGCAGAAAAAATCAACGCCAATGATGCTTTAACCCCAGCCGAACAATGTTACATCGGCTATGACGCGGTGCAACTTCTCCCCATTGAACCCACAGTAGAATATCGGATGGAACATGATTTGGGGCAAGGGTTTTTTATCTTCAATGAAGATGACCTAGACGAAATCGACCCGGAAACCGAACAGGTGGATTACGAAACAGAGGACATTAAAATCACCCTGAAAAAACCGGATATCCAAAACTGGGGTTATGATATCGTTATTTTTGGATCGTCAGCCACCAATCCCTCTGTCCTGGAAACCCTGCGCCCGGATGAATTAGTGGAGTTTATTAGTACCCTGCATACTTTCCCCACGGGTCCAATCCAAGTCATCTTTGATATTGTGTATGGTCATGCAGATAACCAAGCGTTAGACGTTCTGAATGGGCGCTTCCTGAAAGGACCGAATATGTACGGTCAAGATGTGAACCATCAAAGTCCCGTTGTCCGGGCTATCTTATTAGAAATGCAGCGGCGGAAAAATAATTTTGGCGTTGATGGGATTCGCGTGGATGGTGCCCAAGATTTCAAGTTTTTCAACCCACTATCCGGGCGGGTAGAATATGATGACGCCTACCTGAACGATATGGGCGCAGTAGTGCAAGATATTGGGTCACACCAGCGGCGACTCTTTGCTATTTTTGAGGATGGACGCCCGTGGCCCGCCCAAGGGTGGGAAGAGATTTCCACCTATCGAGATATTGTTGAATTTATGCCCGATGCGTTTCAGTGGGGTCCCTTAATCTTTGCTCATAATACCCCCGGTTTGCAGAAGTTTTGGGATAAGAAATGGCGTCGGGTTTGTGAGGTGATGCAGGTTGGCGAAAACTGGATTACTGGGTGTGGAAACCATGATACCTTACGCCGAGGAACCCAAGTCGAACCCGGATTACCAATTAATTGGAATTTGGGGAAAAGTTTACCGGAAGTGTTGAATACGGCGTATAATAATCCTGCCGTAACGCTATGGGTGTATGGGTTTAGTCCGGGTTTACCGATGGACTTTATTAACTGCACAATGGAAGCCGCCTGGGGATTTTTCCGCAATACTGATGATCGCTATGGGGTGAAAGTGGCGGCGGAAGAAGCAGGATTTTTAGATTGGCAGGTGGAAAAGTATGTGTATAATGACCAAGACAATATTTTTCCCCGGCTAAAGCAAATGGGGTTCCGCAAAATTGATGAATTACGTCAGTTTATGCGCGGACTCTATGACGCCATTGAAGAAACGAATTACGATTTAGAAGAAGTGGCAAGTTTATGTCAGCGTTATTTGGGGGCGGAGTCAGAAAAAGAGGAAGTTAAACAGGAAGCAACGCAGCGGAAATCAGCCGCACAATTACAGAAGCTGAATGTACCGGAAAAATCCCAGGTGTTGACGGAGTTGGATGTCGGGAAGCTGAAGGTATTTGCTAGGGCGTTTATGGAAGATATGCACCAAGCTTGTAATGTGTGGAATTATGAGGAGTATTTGGTGCCAGAATTAGCGGCGTTTAATTTAACCTTGCGTCGTTTCCGTCATGATCATCCTTGGTTGCACTATAATTTATCGGGATTGGATCGGTTTAATCGAATTAGTGAGGATAACTATACCCTTTTCTATGGCTTGCGGAGTCAACCGACAGAGGAGGGGGCGAGTGAAACGCCGTATCAGATGGCGATGGTGTCTCACATGGGCGGTGATCCAATTACGGTGACGCTGGGAGACTGGCTACAACTGGATTTGGACGAATGGCAGATTGCGATCGCGTCTCCGGGATTGGAGGTGAGTGATCTGCGATCGTTTGAGTTGCGAGACACCCAGGCGCTGCTATTAGAACGAGTGAGTTAAGGGAAATGTTTGTAGTAGGCACTTTAGTTCCTCAAGCGCTAAAGCGCTTACTACAAACTGATCGCGTCTCCGGGATTGGAGGTGAGTGATCTGCGATCGTTTGAGTTACACGATACTCAGGCGCTGCTGTTAGAACGAGTCAGACATTAGATGAGATTAGGGCACGATAGTATCGTGTCCCTACCGAATCAATATAATCTGCCTATAGTAACCGGATTCAGGGAGATAAGGCAGAGAATCTAGAATCCGCGATCGCATCATGATCGAGTATAAGTTTTCCTGTAGGGGCGACCCGCTTGCCCAAATGAACAACGGCGTCCACTCACTTTGATCGGGTCGCCCTTTACTCAACCCTTTGTGTTAGAAAGTGTTGCTTGAGAGTTAGATGTTTTCCTGATATAGGGTTGATGGAATAATGTATTACTCAGGGTTTTAACTACGCATCGCTCGCTTGGTGGAATGGCAGGCTGATTAAGGCTGGTGGGCAATGCCCACCCTACGGTATATCAGGGGTTTCGGCGATTCCAAAATGTAAATTTTCAGTGCCATCGCTTTTAGGTGCGATCGCGTGCTAAATCGGAAACAATCAACCAATCACCAATCTATGAATTCAGTGTGGCAACAGGTTACTCTATCGAACTTACGTTTCTATCAGTGGCGCGGCGCTAGCTATTTATATCGCGTCGTGGGATTGCTGCAAGCTTGGCGGCGGGGGAGTTGGCTGCTTCAGTGGGCGGAACCCTTGGGCGCGTTGCTTGTGGCGATTGTGTTTGCGGTTGCGCCCTTTGTCTCTACTGCCCTCATCGGGGTGTTGTTAATTGCTTGTGCGGGGTTTTGGCTACTGCTGACTGTATCGGATGAGAGAGAACGCCCTCAGGTGACACCGATTCATCTGTTGGTTTTACTGTATTGGTCAATTGCCACCGTTGCCACAGCCATGTCCCCGGTGAAAGTGGCAGCCCGTCAGGGGTTGGTGAAACTGACGCTATACTTATTACTCTTTGCGTTAATGGCACGGGTACTCAGGTCAACCCGTCTGCGTTCGTGGGTAATCGGCGTTTTCCTGCATATTTCGTTAATTGTTAGCGTTTACGGGATACGACAGTGGTTTTTTGGCGCAGAAGCGTTGGCAACCTGGACGGATACTAATTCGGCGGCGGCGGATTTGACGCGGGTTTATAGCTATTTGGGGAATCCGAATCTATTAGCGGGTTATTTGATTCCGGCTGTGGCGTTGAGTTTAGCGGCGGTGTTTGCTTGGACGAGATGGCTTCCAAAGGCGTTAGCTTTAACCATGTTTGTAGTGAATTCCGCTTGTCTGGTTCTTACGTTTAGTCGCGGCGGCTGGATTGGTTTTGTCGCCTGTCTGTTTGTCTTCTCCGTTCTGGTCGTGTATTGGTATAGTATCCAATTACCGGAAAAATGGCGTCCTTGGGCAATGCCTGCGATGCTGGGGAGTTGTGCGGCGGTAATTATTCTGGCGGTGCTATTTGTTGAACCGGTACGAGTGCGAGTGGCAAGTATTTTTGTCGGGCGGGAGGATAGTAGTAATAACTTCCGGATGAATGTATGGGCGGCGGTGATTGATATGATTCGCGATCGCCCGATTATTGGTATTGGTCCGGGAAACAATGCGTTTAATCAGATCTATCCCTTGTACCAACGTCCCAAATATACCGCGTTGAGTGCCTATTCTATTTTTTTGGAAGTGGCGGTAGAAACGGGTTTTATTGGCTTGTTTTGCTTTCTCTGGCTACTCGTGGTTACGGTGAATCGTGGGATACAACAGATTAACCGACTCCGCGCCCTGGGGAATCCTCAAGGCTTTTGGTTAATTGCCGCGATCGCTACTATGGCGGGAATGTTGTCTCATGGGTTAGTGGATACAGTTTGGTATCGTCCTCAGGTGAGTACAGTATGGTGGTTGATGGTGGCGATTATTGCCAGTTATTATCTGCCGCCTCAAGCGGATACCTCAACGGCTGTGCAGGATAGCTAGTACCCACATTCCGCACTTCACAATGTAATACGTGATCAAGTTATCGGTTTTCCCCGATCATGATGTAGAGACGTTGCATGCAACGTCTCTACATCTTCTTCATCCTGGATAAAGAACGTGTAACCATGTTTTATAATGAGGGAATCAAAGTTGCTGAAAAATAGGGATGGAAAAACTTAAATTTATTGATTTATTTGCTGGAATTGGTGGATTTAGAATTGCTTTTGAAAGAACTGACTATAAATGTGTATATTCTTGTGAAATTGATCCCAAATGTCAGGAAGTATATTTTAAGAATTTTTCAGATAAACCCGCAGGTGATATTAGGGAAATAGACATTAATAGTATTCCTGACTTTGATGTTTTAACGGCGGGGTTTCCTTGCCAGCCTTTTAGTATATGTGGCAAAAGAAAAGGTTTTCAGGATACACGAGGTACATTATTTTTTCGCATTTGTGAAATAATCGCAGCCAAAAAACCTCCAGTTATTCTCCTGGAAAATGTAAAACATTTAATGCATCAGGATAAAGGTAGAACGCTAAATGTAATTTTGTATTCTTTAGAAGATTTGGGATATAAAGTCAATTATAGCCTGCTAAATTCTAAAGATTTTGGAGTCCCCCAAAACCGGGAAAGAATAATTATTGTTGCTACCAAGAACAAAGAATTTAATTTTAATAAATTGAAAACAATAAATTCTAGAGCAAAATTAAAAGATTTTCTGTCCGATTCTGATTATTTTGAATATTTAGAGCCGGACAGCTATACCTTAATAGATAAACCCAAACAACAGCAATCGGGATTAATTTTTGTAGGATATCGCAATAATAAGAGTATTTGGAAAAAAGGAGTTAGACCCAACACTCATCATTTATCTAGGGTTCACCATCAACCAAATAGAATTTATTCAGTAGAAGGCATACATCCTACAATACCTTCTCAAGAGACATCGGGGCGATTCTTTATTTATCTCAGCCAAGAAAATGCCGTTCGCAAATTGACGATTAAAGAATGTTATAGAATTATGGGATTTCCTGAGAATTTTAAACTGCACGAAAATTTAGGAGAATGTTACAAGCAGGTGGGAAACTCGGTTTGCATTCCCATGGTTTCTGAAATTGCTCATCAATTAAAGGAACAAATATTTATTGGGAGTCAGGGGGAAGAGAATGGAAATGATTTTATAGCTGAAAAGGAAGAAAAGTTTGTTCAATTGCAAATACCGGGATTACGGTTATGAATCACAAATACAAGTTATTACGGGTTTATAAACAAGCTACCAATGCTGAAGATCTTCAAAGTGAAATACCAGATACTTACAAAGACTTTATTTCCAAGATTGCCAACAACTGTACTCGATTAAAAGGAGTTTATACAGTTTTAATAACTTTGTTAGTACATAAAACTCTTAACCCAGACCAAGATATTAGATTTCATCAAGCTCAAATAGGAGGTTTTTCAGGTAGAAATATAGATAAACAGTATATTACTCCTACTTTACAAGAGTTAGGGCTTCCTGCAATGGCTGAAAGTGGCTGGTTAACCCGTTCCCTTGAACAACCTAAACCTTACACTCTTGATTACCCTGGGAAAATCGGCAATAAATCAGTTAAAGAAGCATTTCTAAATCTTATAGATTGGGTTCAAAAAAATCCTGACAAAGCAGAGTTAGCATTGAGAATGCTTTTAGGGCAAGTTATCCAAAATACAAATTTCACTAAAATTAAGATTACTAAAATAGAAAATAATGCAAGGCTTAATATTAAACTTATAGTAGATGGTTTAGAAGAGCATTTTAATTTTAATTATAAAACTCATGGAGCATCTAAACTTCCAGTTCTTGCGTTCTATGCTATTTATCAAATTTTGATTGAAGAAGTTGAACGATATAAATTATGTACCTTAAAAAAATTAGCTAGTCATACAGCTTCCGATCTAACGTCTAGAAGTGCAGGTGATATTGAAGTATTTGATAAAAACAATAACTTATTTGAAGCTGTTGAAATTAAGCACGGCAAGAAAATTGATATTCAAATGATTCGTATAGTTAAAGAAAAGATAGTGAAATAAAACCCACAAAGATACTGTATTTTTTCATCATCTGATATTGAAAAATCTGATTCTGAATTAATTGACATGGAAATTAGTGAAATAGATAATAATCATGGTTGCCAAATAATTATTAACGGAACCATACCCACCTTGAAGTATTATTTAAGATTGATAAGTTCACTAGATAAATTTATCAATAAATATTCCATGTTGATAGAATCAGATTCTGAGCTTCAAATTGATCATAAGATTAAGTGGAATGAAATATTATCTGAACATTTTGGTATCTCTTACGGGGATCAGAAAATAGGCGACTGATATCATGGACACACGAGAAAGGGCGCAAGCCTTGCGCCCCTACCGTCGAACCTGCAAAGATTGCATACACTGCAACTGCAAGCGCGATCGCACTTCCGGAAAGTATAGATGCGATCGCGCTACAATAGCAGCAGGTTAATCTCAGGCTGATTTTAGTATGCCCATTACATTGCCACCGGAACTGGAACAGTTTATCAACAATCAGGTTGCTAGCGGCAAGTATGCCTCTACTGATGAAGTCTTCTTGGCTGGTATTAAGCTGCTACAGGAACGAGAAAATCTTTATAAAGGACGATTTGAGGAATTACGTCGCGAGATTATGGTTGGGGTTGAAGAGGCTGAACGAGGCGAATTGTTGGATGCAGAAACCGTTATCATTGGGCTGCAAGAGAAATTGCAACAGCGTCGCACTTAGGCTAATTGATGAGCCATAAGTATTCTTACTTGTCCTATTGCTGTCCTTTAAGCAAAATTAAATATGTCTAAGAAAACAGAAATTACAGAGGAAAGGAAAGAATCAGCAGAAGCTGAAATTCGCGAAAAAAGAAAAACTGTTGATTATAATACAATCGAATATCCTATTGAAATTCTTGTACAAAAATATTTAGATGGGATAAAGAATGATACTAATGAATTATTTATTCCAGATTATCAAAGAGAAATGGCTTGGTCTCCTGATCATCAGTCTAAATTTATTGAATCTGTACTTTTAGGTTTACCTATTCCTTATATTTTTGTTGCTGATAGTTCTGCTGAGGATGATAAGGAAGATGCACGTTTAGAGATTATAGATGGAACCCAAAGAATTCGGACTTTAGCCAACTTTATCAATAACGAACTGGAGCTAAGTAATCTTAAAAAGTTGAGCAACTTGAACGATTTCACCTTTGCGGATTTACCCCTTTCGCGTCAAAGACGTTTTAAACGCTCTACGATTCGGATGATTCAATTGACTGAAGAAGCTGATGAGGAAGTACGCCGGGATTTATTTGAAAGGATTAATAGAGGTAGTGTCGAACTCAATGAGATGGAAAAACGAAGAGGTATTCATCCTGGAGTATTTCTGGATCTTGTAGAAGAATTATCAAAACATCAAAGGTTTCGTGATTTATGTTCATTTTCTGAGGCATCTATCAAAAGACGTGATCCTCAAGAATACGTCTTGCGTTTTTTTGCATTTTTAAACAACTATCATGATTTCTCTGGTAATGTTCATGATTTTCTTGATCAATACTTAATCAAATGCAACAAAGAATTTGAAATTCCTAATAAAGAAGAGCGAACTAAAAAAATCCAAGAAATGAAAAATGAATTTTATTCAATGTTGGATGTTGTAGACAAATATTTTCCAGATGCTTTTCATGTGTTTCTAAAAAGTAAGAAGGAATACAAACCGACAACTCGCATTAAGTTTGAATCTATAGCTGTAGGTATAGCCCTGGCGTTGAGAGAAGCTCAAGGTGATGTTGTACCAAAATCAACAAAATTTTTATACTCAGAAGAATTTAATAAATATACTAAATCTAATGCAAGTAGCTCTAACAATAAAGTTGTTAATCGTATTGAATACGTCCGTGATCAGCTTTTAGGAAAATCATGAGAAGTATATTATTTGAAGAATTCAATGAGCGTGCTAAAGAAGTCAGTAAATACTTGATGTTTATTAAAAACTTAGAACAGGAGACGGTTCAACTAAGTATTGGTATTCCGGGTAAGAAAAAAATCCGTAAAATTGATTCTGATTTAGAAAAGACATTGAAGGCTTCTGGATTTTTAATGTTATATAACTTGATAGAGTCTACAATGAGAAATGCCATTCAGGTAATTTTTGATGAACTGAGTAGCGAAGGCATTTCTTTTGATGAAATGAAACCTTATCTTAAAAAAATTATCATAAAAAATATTAAGAATAATCATTCACCAGATAATTTGCTAGATAATATACAATCAATATCTTTTGATATAATATCTGCTAGCTTTGATAAAGAAAAGCTTTTTTCTGGTAATCTTGATGCAAAAAAAATTAAGGCTATTGCTAAGGAATATGGTTTCTCATCTACAACTAATGCTCGTAAGACTGGAAATGGTAGTGATTTAGTAACGATTAAAACTAATAGAAATGGTTTAGCGCACGGTTTTTACTCATTTAAGGACGTTGGTAAAGATATAAGTGCTGATGAGCTGTTAGAAATAAAAAGAAAAGTAGTTTTTTATTTAAGAGAAATATTGCAAAATATAGAAAAATATTTAGCCAATAAGGACTATTTAGATTCCTCTGGAATAACTCCTTAATTTTCTCAACTACTACTCTAAATAAATAAGAGACGTTCCACCGTAACGTCTCTACAACAGGGGTTTTAGATTACAAATTTTCAATCCATTCAATCCGCTCCTCGACCTTACAAGGGTTTTGAATAACCTCGGAATGTATAAAAAATAGTCTAATAAATATTGTGTACAACTTCCTGACCCACGATTAACGATTTTGTTTTAAGTAATCTTAAATTAAAGACTGAATCCTACCAAATGGACTCAAGATTCAGGACAAATCCAGGTAATACTGTTTCCCCTGAAAGGGTAGAAGGAGATTTAAGCACTTCAATCTCTTGACCAGGGCGATAAATTTCAACTTGCCGCAGTTTCCGATTAATTAACCAACCTAAGCGGACACCATTCTCTAAGTATTCTTTCATTTTATCCTGAGTGTCTTTCAAACTATCACTTGGAGAAAGTAACTCAATCACAAAATCAGGACAAAGAGGAAGAAATCTCTTTTGCTGCTCAGGAGTTAGGGCATTCCAGCGTTCCAATTTTACCCAGGAAGCGTCAGGAGAGCGATCCGCTCCATTCGGTAGTTTAAAACCGCCAGAAGAATCAAAAACTTTACCGAGTTTATTTTGCTCATTCCAGATCCATAGTTGAGCAGTTAGTCCGGCATTACGATTGCTAGTTTCTCCCCCAGCAGGTGGCATGATAATTAATTCCCCTGTAGCAGTACGTTCAAATCTGAGCGTTTCATTGTCCTGACATAGTTGATAAAATTGCTCGTCTGTTAGTTGAATGATCGAGTGTAGATTGAGGGTTAAAGCCGTCATGGTGATTGTGAATTTCAGATTTTTTAACCCCTGTAGAAATTTGACTGATAATCTCTCTACAGGGGCTTTATCTACCGAACTATTCTATCCCTTCAATCCGATCCTCAACCTCCTGATACAACTCGCGCAACATTTGCAGATTACTCTCACTCGTCTCCCAATACCCGCGTCCATTCACTTCCAACAACGTGGACACCACCTTGCGGAAGGAATGAGGATTCAAATTCATCAACCGCTTCCGCATTTCTTCATCCTGGATAAACGTCTCATTGGCTTCCTCGTATACCCAGTTATCTACCGCGCCAGCCGTTGCACTCCAACCCATCGTATTGACTAACCGCTTCGAGAGTTCTCGCACGCCTTCATACCCGTGACTCAGCATTCCCTCATACCATTTCGGGTTGAGTAGCTTCGTCCGCGCATCTAAACGCACCGTCTCCGATAACGTCCTTACCTGGGCGTTTGCTGTCGTCGTATCGGCGATATAGGATGCAGGCGTTTTCCCATCTTGACGCAGGGTTGAGACTACCTTCGTCGGATCAGAATCAAAATAGTGAGACACATCCGTCAAACTAATCTCTGAGGAATCCAGATTTTGGAACGTCGCTTCCGCCGTTTTCAATGACGACTCGAAAATCTGGCGATTCTGTTCCATCGTTCCCGGATTATCTGCACTAAAGGCAAAGGATTTCCGGGTTAGGTACATATCCTGTAACTCGGATTCGCTTTCCCACGTACTATTCTCCACCGCCAGGTTCACATTCGCCGCATAGGAACCCGATGCATTAGAGAACACCCGCGTCGCCGCTTGGCGCAGATTAATCCCCATATCTTCCGCCTGTTTTACCGCGTGTTTGCGAACAAAATTCATCTCCTCAGGTTCATCCGCCTCAGCCGCCATTTTCACAGCTTGATCTAACAGATTCATCTGGTTGATAAACAAATCCCGGAATACGCCAGAACAGTTAATCACCACATCCACACGGGGACGCCCTAATTCCTCCAGGGAAATCAGTTCTAACTTATTCACTCGCCCCAACGCATCAGGAACCGGCTTCACCCCAACCATCCACATAATTTGTGCCAGGGATTCCCCGTAGGTTTTGATATTATCGGTTCCCCAAAGGACACAGGCAATGGTTTCGGGCCAAATTCCGCCATTTTCCGCCCGATGTCGTGCCAATAAGCGGTCTACGACAATTTTTGCTGATTTTACCGCCGCTGTAGTGGGGATGGATTGGGGGTCAAGGGCGTGGATATTTTTCCCAGTTGGTAATACATCGGGGTTGCGGATGGGATCACCACCGGGTCCGGGTAGCACATATTCCCCTTCTAAGGCTTTCAGCATCGCGCCGAGTTCGTTATCCGCCACGACTTGCTGGAGACAGAATTCCAGATATTCAAACAGGGGCTTAATTGCATCAGAGTCAATCTGACAGTACCCCGCATCAATGAGGGCTTCAATCCAAGGGGTGCGCTTCCGCATATTAAAGAAATTCAGACTCGTTACCTTGGACACCCGCCCCTCGGCATCGGTTTGGGCTTGGACTAACGCCGCCACAGCCGCACGAGTGGCTTGGGTGATGTCTTGGAGTAACTGTACATCCGCTAAGACACCTCGGTCGTTATTTTGGTAAATCTCGTCGATATCCCGGTTAAGGCTATTGGCGATAATTCGGGGGAGACTCAGGATCTCTTCCTCTGGACGATCCAAACTGGCAATATTAACTAATGTCGCGATCGCTTCCTCAGCGGTGGGCGGTTTACCAATCACATGCAACCCACAGGGTAATAGCCGCGACTCAATTTCCATCAGCTTTTTGTAGACTAACCCCACTAGGGTATCCCGTTCTTCTGGGTTGAGTTCACTGGCGTCTTTTTCCGGTAAGGTAATATCTTTATCCAGATTCACCAAGCGGCATTTATCCATAATTGTGTTCACAATCGGAACGCCGCGTCCGGTGTCTTTTAGGGTTTGATAAGACCCAATTAATTCATTCAGTTCCTTCAACCCTTTATATAACCCCGCATTCTCCGCCGGAGGGGTGAGATAGGAAATGGTTTCGGCGTAACTGCGCCGCTTGGCGATCGTGGCTTCACTGGGGTTATTGGCAGCGTAATAGTAGAGATTGGGAATTGAACCAATTAAGTTATCTGGGTAACAATCCCCTGACATCCCCATCTGCTTACCGGGCATAAATTCTAAGGAACCGTGAGTCCCGAAGTGCAGTACAGCATCCGCTTGCCAGAGATGTTCTAAATAGGTGTAGTAGGCGGCAAATCCGTGGTGAGGACTAGCGGAACGGGAGAACAGCAGCCGCATGGGATCACCTTCATAGCCGAAGGTGGGCTGGACGCCAATAAACACATTGCCGAATTGCTTACCATAAATCAGTAGGTTTTGTCCATCACTATTTAAATGTCCTGGTGGTGGACCCCAGTTTTCTTCTAAACGGTTGGAGTAGGGGGTAAACCGTTCATACTCCATCACGGACATCCGGTAGGCAATATTCAGTTCTGGCGTTGCATATTGGGCTTGGGCGTCGTGGATGACTTGTTGCATCAAGGCTTCGGCGGATTCGGGTAAGTCTTCCACGTCGTAGCCGTTATGCTTCAGGGCTTCCATGACTTTATAAATTGACCCGAAGACATCCAGATAGGCGGCGGTTCCCACATTCCCTTTATCTGGCGGGAAACTAAACACGGTAATCGCCACCTTCTTATCCAGTTTCGGCTTACGGCGCAGGCTTGCCCATTTCAGCGCCCGATTTGCCACGGCTTCTATCCGATCCTGAAGCGCGATCGCTTTCCCGGTTGTGCCATCTCGTCCGGATAATATAATCGGTTCAATTGCGCCATCGAGTTCTGGAATAGCAATTTGCAGTGCCACCTGAATCGGGTGCAATCCCAAGTCACTCCCTTCCCACTCTTCTGTGGTTTGGAATACTAAGGGTAATGCCACCATATAGGGACGGTTGAGGCGTTTTAAGGAGTCGATCGCTTTAGGATGATCTTGTCGCGCTGGACCGCCAACTAGGGCAAATCCGGTCAAAGACACTACCGCATCCACTAGAGTAACGTTGGCTTGTCCCTTACTGCTGGGGGTGTCATAGAAAAAGGCATCCACGGGTTTGGAGAAATCTAGTCCCCCAGCAAACACAGGCAGAACCCTTGCGCCCATGGCTTCCAGTTCCTGTACCATTGCCACATAATGGGCATCATCCCCAGTTACCAGGTGGGTACGTTGCAGAACTAAACCGACACAGGGGGCGAAGGGATCTTTTAAATCCTCGGAGATATCGTCGCGATTGTTATACCAGGTGAGATACTCTTTGACATCCTCAAACATCTTGGTCGATAGGGGATGCCAGATGCCCATATCTGGATAAACCACCGGATCTTTGAATTCTAGGGTTCTTCCCTTAAGCACATATTTATCTGCCAGCATTAACAGGAAGTTTTCCAGGTTCTGGGAGGAACCTCCTAACCAATACTGGAACGAAAGCATAAAGTTGCGGGCATCCTGTGCCTTATCGATGGGCATATATTTCAGGACTTTGGGCAGCGTCTGCAATAGCTTCAGCATCCCGTCTTGGAAGGATGATCCCGATTTTTCTTTACGCTTCTTCATAAACTGGGCGATCGCACTCTTGGATTGACCCAGTTGTGCCATGGAGAAGCTGCCTAATTTGTTTAGGCGCATCACCTGGGGCATTGAGGGGAATACCACCGCTGCATCTAAGCGATCGCGATGGGGTTGAACGGCGGCGACTACCTTATCCGCTAAGTCTTCGATAAAGATCAGCGAGGCGATAAAGATATTCGCTTGGGCAATATCCTGCTCAAATGCCTGATAGTTTTGTTCGTCGCGGAGTTCTTCGATTAAGTAGCCACTGATTTCAATGGCGATATCCGGCTGATTTTGATTAATTGAACGAACCGCCGCAGATAAGGCACTTTGGTACTGTGGCTCTAGCACGACATAGACCACCTTCAGTACATGACGATTCTTGGGGTCATCGGGGGTGATGTGACGAATGGTGGACTTGACGTGAGTGAACATACTGTTCTCGCTCCTTTTGATGCGTGTTCTCTTCTCATTGATAGGGTTCCAGGGAAGGTTGGCTTGGCTTCCCTTGGAATCGGCTTGGCGTTACAGTTAGGGCAACTTTAGTGGTTTTACCAGAAAATGCTGACCGATGCAGCGTTTTCGCCCGCGTTTGACACAATTCGATAGGAAGTTGCTCACTTTACTTTACATTTATTTACATTTACTAAAGTATTCGCTCTAAATATTATTCACAAAAATTTACACTTAACTCAATCTGGGCAAAATTATACTGTTCTAGAGTAACTGGGGTACATGTAGGTACATAATATTGGCAATTCTGGTAAACAGGGACACAAAAACACAGAATCCCCAGCGAGGTTAGTCGTTGCGCTATCTTCGCTAGATGCGATCGCACATCTATGTAAGCGGGGGTACTGATCCGTACAGCCCCGACTCCCAGACGTTCCACTGGAGGAGTAAATCCCTTTTTGCCATGGCGAGGAGAAAGTCGCAGCTACACAAACAAAGGTCAGCCGGGAAATAAATTTCCGGCTAATAGCTAAAGTCAGCTCAAGCTGACTAGACGTTTTAACCCGTTTAAACGGGTTTTAGCTTTAAGCCGGAACTTGAGTTCACGGCTCTTAAAGCAATAAGTGCGATCGCAAAGGCAGACAGCCATAGATAGGGTATAACTGATGAAGAATGCCGATATTAAGTTTGGACAAGTTAACAAGTGAGTTGTTGAGTGATCTGGGTTATATCTGCCCAGATAAGGAGATAATGCGATGACAACGGCACTGAATTTAGAGCCAATTACCACTCTGACATCAGAACAGTTTGTTCAATTGTGTCAGGCGAATCCAGATTTACAGCTTGAACGTTCAGCGAATGGAGAATTGATTATTGTGACACCTATCGGTGGTGAAAGTGGCAGCCAAGAAGCGAGTTTGATTGCAAAAGTTGTAATCTGGAATGAAGAAACTCAGTTAGGAGTGGTGTTTAGCTCTCAGACTGTATTTAGTTTACCCGGAGGTGGCGATCGAGCTCCCGATGTCGCTTGGGTTGAGTTGCAAAGGTGGGAGGAGTTAACCCAGGAGGAACGAGAGGGGTTTCCACCGATTTGCCCGGATTTTTTGATTGAACTACGTTCTCGCACGGATAGATTAAAGCCGCTACAGAATAAGATGCAGGAGTATTTAGCGAGTGGGTTGCAGTTGGGTTGGTTGATTAATGCCAAAGAGAAACAGGTGGAAATTTATCGCCAGGGGCAAAAGGTGGAGGTGCTGGGGATGCCTGTGGTATTGTCAGGGGAGGATGTTTTGCCAGGGTTTCGTTTAGAGTTGAGTTAAGTTATCGCAACGGCTAAGACGGTTAGAATACTATGGATTTGTAGAGACTCCTCCGGTGGAACGTCTCCAAAGAGTGTGGAAAGTCCTAATCGATGTGTCTACTGCCATAAGTCTAAAACGTAATATTGAGACTTGGATACACTTTTTACAGGGAGAAACCGTGGATGAGGAGACAGAGTATTCAAAATACCAGAAGGAAGCGGCTTGTAAACCATCTGTATAAAATCTGGCAGAACAATGCCGTTCTCAGAATTTACCAGACAACGCACCTGCATCACTTCAGGCAGCTTGTAGAGAATTACAACGGCTGTTATAACTCTTAAAATAAGTGCGATCGCACTCTTCAGACAGCCATTTGATAGTTCTTTTACCAAAGTGACAATAGAGCGCTATGGGATTCGTAGAGACGTTCCACCGGAACGCAAAGAGAGAGTGTGTTTGTTCTAATCGATGTGTCTAATGCCATAAATCTAAAGCTTAAAGCTTATATGAAGTTTAGATAAAGCTTATGTGAAGTGACATCCTCTCCAGGTTCGGAGAACTATTATAAGTTTTACTGATAAGTCGAACGTATTTACGTTACTACCAGACACTACTATGTCAGCAAAACTTAAACAAATCATTATATAGCTAAATTAAAATCAAACAATGTAAGTTAATTCTCAATCCAGCAGAGCTTTATGGCGTTTGTTACGTTAAGTTTACAACTTAATAAGTGTTTACGTCTATAAATATTTACAATATTAACTTTTTAAAGATTTCATGAAGATAATTTTTTGTTTGCTCCTTACTTTCAAAATCAATAGTACGCTTACTGCGGAGGGAAACCGGATTATAAACTTTTTCAACAGGCTTTAAGGAATACGAGAATGGCTACTTTCACAGTTAGCAATCTTTTTGACTCAGGGACAGGCAGCTTTCGTCAGGCAATCTTCAATGCCAATACCCAAGCAGGTATGGATGAGATTATCTTTGACACAGGTGGTGTTCCGAGTACCATCACCCTCACCAGTGGAGCGCTTAATATTGCCGACTCGTTAAATATTCTCGGACCAGGGGCTAATCTGTTGACGGTTAGCGGGAATAACAACTCTCGTATCTTTAATATCGATGATAGAGGCAGCAACATCCTTGATGTTCTTATCTCCGGTTTGACTGTGACTAATGGCAAATCCACAAGTTCGGGTGGTGGTATTTTTAATCGTGCGGGTGATTTAAAGATAGTCAACAGCACGATTAGTGGCAATCGGGTAGAAGGTAGTGATAGTGTCTACAACTACTATTACAACTACTATGACAACTTTGGCTTTGGCTACTACACCGATGCTGGCGATGGTAGTGGTGGTGGCATCTATAATTCTGGCGAATTAACAATAACCAATAGCATCATCCGTGATAACACCGTATATGGTGGTGATTCATTTAAACCCAATCCCGGTAACGGTAATGGTGGCGGCATTTTTAACAGCTCCGGCAGTCTGGAGGTAAACAATAGTATTATCAGCGGCAACAGAGCATTTGGTGGCTATAGCGAATACACCAGCGGCACTGGTAACGGTGGCGGCATTTTTAATCGCTCCGGCGATGTGACTCTCAACAGCAGCACCGTAAGTGGCAACGGAGCATTCGGTGGCGTTGGCTTCGGACGCGGTGGCACCGCTGATGGTGGTGGCATCGTGAATACTTCTGGTGACTTGGTAGTAACTAACAGTACTATCACTGATAACAGGGTAGAAGGCGGCTCCGCTGTCTTGGGCAACGCTGGTAACAGCTACGGTGGTGGCATATCGGGTGACGTGACGGTAATTGACAGCACTATCAGTAGCAACACAGCAAAAGGCGGCGACGGATTCTCTGGTGCTGCTAACGGCTACGGCGGCGGTATATCGGGTCAAGTGACAGTAATTAACAGCACTATCAGCGGTAACACAGCTAAGGGTGGCAACTGCAACTATGGCAACTCTGGCAACGGCAACGGCGGCGGCATCTGGGGCAGCGGAACACTGACCAACAGCACCATTACTGGTAATACAGCAAAAGGTGGTAGTGGCTACGGCTTCACCTGCTACTACTACTCTAGTGGCATCGGCGTAGGTAGCGGCATCGTTAACACCAATACTATTACAATTACCAGTAGCATTGTTGCAGGCAACACGGATGCCGATGACATTTCTGGTGGTTTCACCTCCGGTGGCAACAACTTAATTGGCATTGACCCTCTACTCGGTCCGTTGCAAAATAATGGCGGTTTTACCGAAACTCATGCTCTTCTCCCCGGTAGTCCTGCTATTGATGCAGGCAGTAACCCACTCGGACTACTCACTGACCAACGGGGTTCTGGCTTTAATCGGACTTTGGGCAGTCAAACTGACATTGGCGCATTTGAGGTACAGCCATCACCATCAACGTCTGTTCCTGAACCCTCGTCAATCTTTGGTTTCATTGGTCTAGTGATTCTGGGAACGGGTTCACTACTGAGGCGCAAACGGCAAAATAAATCGTGACGCTTATTTCGTATTTTGGGGCGCAAGGATGGTGTCCCTACAGTTTGTGGGTGCAAGATGTGAATTAGTGGTTGATACCAAATCCATGTTTTTTTCGCTTCGGTTTCCCTGACTTTTTCGGAGATGGAGAGTTAGACAATTGAGTTATATCTGATTTCACCTGTCGTTGAGAGGTACTTGTTTCTGTAACTAACTGCTTTTGTCCATCAGGAACATCTACCAAGGCTGCATCAGGCAAAACATAGGATGTGGCAATCAATTGTTCATCCCAATCGATAATCTCAGGAAACCGAATCCCCGGTAATACCTGAACCGCAAAAATTTCCTGCACCGCCTCTTCAAACTGCAAAAACGCCACAGTTTGTCCTGTTTCAATATTGACCACCCAAACCCCACAGATGCGTTCGGAGAGCCTTTCAGTCAAGGGAATACCACTAAATACTGCTGTCTCCCGCACTTGAGAAAGACCAATAAACGCCAAGGAACCCCAGAAGTCTATACCCCGGGTAAAACCAGGAAGCTGAGTCACTGTCTCACATTTCCCAGACGCCAAATCAACCGTTGCTAGAGAACCATTTCCTGATTCCAATACCCAGAGACGATTTTGATACCAACGGGGTGAGTGAGGCATTGATAATCTCGGTACAATTACCTGATTTGTCTCTACATCCATCAATACACCCCCATAAGCCTTATTTTCTCGCCAGCCACCTTGACTATCGGTTGTTCCCAATGCGGTGACATACTTGGGGTAATTATTTACCATACCTAAACCATTGAGATGACAACGGTCTTCTGGTGACAAGGCGCTGATAAAATTAGGTCGCCAACGGGGGACAAAACTGTGGTCAAAATCTAGAGTACATAGACAAGAAAAACGGGTATTGATAAACCAGAGTTCTTGTTGCGCCCATGCCATTTCATGGATATCAATATCCCCAGTAATATGAGAATTGCGGGGCAGATAGCAAGCGTCGTGTTTACCGATAGGTTCTAATTTATGAGCAACGGCTGGCACATTGCGGAGTTCGCAAACTTGGTTGGCTGTACCAATAGCGATTCTACCTCGGTCAGCGGCTAAACCCATGGGTTTTTGGAAGACGCGGAAGTGAGTATTAATATGTTCTCCATCAGCACGGAGGACGATTAACTTACCTGCTTGGTAAGTGGAAACCACTAAGGAAATCCCCAGTTGGGTGAGGATTTGGGGGAAGTTCGTGGTATGGACGCTCCGCATGGGGTCGCCCTTTTGCTGGTGCTGGGGAGAGTTCGTCATCTGAAGTAGGAAACACTCAATTGGAACATCAATATTTACCATTTGAGCATATATAGCAATAGACATATCGATTAGGACGTTGTTTCAGCCGCCTCATTTGTGGAGTAGCGATTATGCTTGTCAATCCAGCGCGTCAAGCCTTTTGAACAGGTATAGTGAGGATAGGTTTCGTTGAGGAAACCTGTGGAACCGTTACAGACTTCTCGCTCGGTGTGACCATAATCTGTAAACCAGACCTTCTTTTTCTGAAACAGCGGGTACACAAATGTCAGTTTTGTGGGTACACCTGCGATAGAGATGTAGCTCTCAGACTCTTAGGTTCTCAGGCATCTGTTATTAGGGGTTAGTCTAAACTCTACCACAGGAAGATATCACTCCTAAGAATTCTCTAAGGCTTGTCGATATGCTCTGACGGCTTGGGTTTGGTTAGAATAATTGACGTAACTCACGAACAACACGGGATCTAAATCGGGGAGGAGAACAGAGCGATCGCGTTGTTGATAGGTTGCTGTCTCTAGTTGTAAAATCTGAAACGATAACTGATTATTTTGCCAAAACCAAACTTCTCTTACACCCAACCCTCGGTAGAGTTCAAGTTTGTCAATTCCACCACTGGTGAGAGTAATTTCTATGGCGATATCAGGAACCTCTCCCAGTGCACCCAAGCAATAACATTCATCGGGTTCTGCACCTCTGGCGGCGGCTTCTCTACGGAAAGTGGTATTACCATAACCGTTGAGTTCAATATCTTTTGTTTCGGCATAGGTTTCAATTAATCGAGCAATAATTTTCTTGAGACGTTCGTGTTCGCGGGAAGTCGTCATAATAATTTCTAGTTTGCCTTCCAGGTAAGTCAGGCGAGGCAAGGTATCGACAAACATATCAGCAAGATTGATATAGTGTTGCCAGGTTATGCCATCAAGAATTATACGTTGTTCTTCGGTCGGTTGGAAGGTTATTGGGTTGAGGAGTAGCATGGTTAAACTGTATGCTTAGAAACTAGACACACTTTTGTTTCTGACTGTAGTTTAGCTGAATTTTCGTTCACCTGTTCGCGATCGCGCTGACGCATCAGGACAAAGAACGGCTCCAAAACCTTCACTGAACGATGCTATGGATTTTCAATTGCTCCAGAATAGTGCAAGCGACCCACTAAGCCGTAAGATCTAAAGCATGATCTATCAATCACCGCGCCCAACGATTCCTGAGAGTACCTGGCACCGTCCGATTGGACAGGGCTGGGAGAATCCCTATACTGTACGCTATGCCAGTAATCTGGATGATGGACCCTGGCATGGTATGCCCCTGGGTGGGTTTGGCGCAGGTTGTTTGGGGCGATCATCACGGGGAGACTTTAATCTATGGCATCTGGATGGGGGAGAACATACATTCAAACGTCTGCCAGCTTGTCAGTTTAGCGTCTTTGAACAGCCAGAAAACCAAGACGCCCAAGCTTATGCCCTTTGTACCGAACCCCCAGAAGATGGCAGCCTGGGCAAATGGCAATGGTATCCTACGTCGCCTAATGTAGAGACGTTGCATGCAACGTCTCTACCAACAGGAACCTATCACGCCCTTTATCCCCGGAGTTGGTTTGTCTATGAGAATGTTTTTCAAACGGAATTAACCTGCCAACAGTTTTCCCCAATTTGGGCAGATTGTTATCAGGAAAGTAGTTATCCGGTGGCGGTGTTTGAATGGACTGCCCATAATCCCACAGATCAGCCGATTACTTTAAGTATTATGCTCACCTGGCAGAATATGGTGGGCTGGTTTACCAACGCGATTAAGCATCCCCAGGTTCAGGTACGGGATGATGGGAGTCCAGTTTACGAGTATCAACCCCGTTGGGGCAATAGCACCGGGAATTATAATCAATGGATTGTGGATAATTTCCGCGTGGGTTGTCTGTTAGATCGGGTGAGGTTGCGGGATGAAATTGAAGAAGGCGAAGGACAACTCTGTTTTGCCACGGTGACGAATCCCAGTCAGGAGGTATTTTATCACTGCCGTTGGAATCCCACAGGCGATGGATCAGAGGTGTGGAATACGTTTGCCAGTGACGGGAGTCTCAGTGATGTGCAAGACGAAACCCCCGCTGAACCCGGAGAACAAATTGCAGGTGCGATCGCGGTACGGGTAAGACTGCGCCCTGGAAGAACCCGCAAAATCCCGTTTATCCTCGCCTGGGATTTTCCGGTAACTGAGTTTGCTTCTGGGGTTAAATATTACCGCCGTTATACGGATTTCTTTGGACGCACCGGGAATAATGCCTGGTCAATGGTTCGCACCGCCCTTAAACATTCTGACCTTTGGCAAGAGAGAATTTCATCTTGGCAAAATCCAATTTTACAACGTCAAGATTTACCCAATTGGTTTAAGATGGCGCTGTTTAATGAACTGTATTTGTTATCGGCTGGGGGGACAATTTGGAGTTCGGCAAATGAACGTGATCCTGTGGGTAAGTTCGGGGTTTTGGAATCTTTTGATTATCGTTGGTACGAAAGTTTAGATGTGCGCCTGTATGGGTCTTTTGCCATCGCAATGCTGTGGTCAAGATTGGATAAAGCGGTACTGGAAGCCTTTGCCCGGGCAATTCCCACGAGTGATGATACGCCTCGAATTATTGGCTACAACCAAGCCACAGCCATTCGTAAAGCCGCTGATGCCACACCCCATGATTTAGGCGCAGCCAATGAACATCCTTGGGAGAAAACTAATTATACCAGTTATCAAGATTGCAATCAGTGGAAAGATTTACCCTGTGATTTTGTCTTGCAAGTGTATCGAACCTTTGTATTTACAGGGTCAAAGGATATTGAATTTTTAGCCGAATGTTGGTCAGCTATTGTCAGGGCGCTGGCGTATCTGAAAACCTTTGATCACGATGGGGATGGGATTCCAGAAAACTCAGGCGCACCGGATCAAACCTTTGATGATTGGCAGTTGCAGGGCGTTAGTGCTTACTGTGGTGGGTTATGGTTAGCCGCCTTAGAAGCAGCAAGCGCGATCGCTCAAATTCTCCTGGACAATTATACCCTGGTTTTTTCCATTGATTTACCTGAGCCAGAGGTGATTCAACAAACCCTAAACGACTATCAGCAATGGCTACAACAGGCACAACCCATTTATCAAGAAAAACTCTGGAATGGTCAATATTATCGCCTGGATAGCGACAGTGATTCCGATGTGGTGATGGCAGATCAACTTTGTGGTCAATTCTATGCCCAGTTATTAGGATTACCAGATATTGTTCCGCCAGAATGCACCCAATCGGCATTAAAAACGGTGTACGAGTCTTGTTTCTTAAAGTTCCATAATGCCCAATTTGGTGCAGCCAATGGTGTAAAACCCGATGGTTCTCCCGAACATCCCGATGCGACGCATCCCCTAGAAGTGTGGACAGGGATTAATTTTGGACTAGCGGCATTTTTAATTCAATTGGGGATGAAGGATGAAGCGTTAAAGGTGACAGAATCAGTGGTGCGACAGGTGTATGAAAATGGGTTACAATTCCGCACCCCAGAAGCGATTACACCTGTTGGCACATTTCGGGCAGGTTATTATTTGCGGGCGATGGCAATTTGGGCAGTTTATTTGACGTTGAGTCAATCCTAGGGGCTTGGTAAGCTGTCATGTATTTAAATTGGGTATAGGTAGTGAGCAAGATGCTCACACTACAAAAATTTCCCCATTCTTGATATTACGGTTTAAATGCCAAACAGCTTAACCAAGGGGCTTGCCACACTCATTGCTTAATTGATGTAATTTTTCTTCTAATTCCGTAATACGTTGTTCAAGTTGCTGCTCATCGCTTAACCTTGGCTGGGCAGTTTGAGCGATACGGATAAGCTGCATTGTAACTGATTCTTGATCTCCCCCGATATAGTTTAAGCCATTCCAGGGATTTTGTTTGAGCCAATTGAACCAATGACGAGTCGCCCTCATGGAGGAACGAATACCCCGTGCGACAGGTGGATAGGCGTGAAGAAATGGGGAAATATACCAGGGGTGATACTCCACATTCATGGATGCACACCAATCCTGCCATTTGAAGGCAAGAATTCTGGCGCTAGTATGTACTGGAATCCAGGGAACTCGTAGCGCATCCGCCGCGATCGCACCATGCATGGCTTCGGCTAATAGCACTTGGGTGTGGTCAATATCTGACAAAATTTGCGCCACTGAGTCACGGGGATCGATATACTTAAATCCAATATCTGAGCAGATTGATTGCCACGTTGTATCTGCATAAGTTGCATGATGGATATGGGGGATAAACCCAAAGCGATGGGTTTTATTTCCCGTACCTTTAAAGAGGCGTTTGATTAAAATAGCACCATCGGCTACCGCTAAATTAGCGGGTAAACCTAGAGATTGAGCGGATAATGGTCCTCGAACAGAGTAAATTTTCCATGATGCTGGAATTACAGAGAGAGGTTTTTCATACCCAACACCTGAACTAAAAATAATCACCTGATTCGCTTTGGGGAGGCGATGGGGGAGTAGACTATTGAGTAATGTGCCAATTCCCACAAAAATGGTTGTTTCATCCTGATCAAAGAAATCCGGCAGCAATTGATGCCATAACCAGGGATTGAGCGCATCACCAAAGTTGTTTAAGCGATCTCGACGGTGGTAATAAAAGAGTTTGGTCATTGGTTATTAGTCATTTGTCATTTTTCATTTGTCATTTGTACTTTATTCAGTATCTTCTGATTGACTCGTTCCAGGTTAAAAATTAGGGCGTTGCGTTGGAAACTGAGGTGTTGAGAGAACCGAGATTGATTGCACCAACGATAGTAAGCGGGAATGGCTATATCAGTCAGAAACTTGCGCCACTTTGCCGTAGTTGCTGAAGGGTTTACTGTAGCAGCGCGACATTTTCCCTGGTTCACCATCGCCTGATACAACCTGCGATCGCCTTTTAATTGTTTCAAAGCCGAAAGGGTTTCTTCTAAAGAGGTGACTTCCAGATAGTCTTGGGGTGAGGTGCGTTCCGCTTGATAGGCAGATTCAACCCCCAAAACTGCTGGAACTCCGGCTAGCCAAGCATTATAAAGTTTAGTTGCGGGTTTGTGCAGGTAGGGGTGACGTGGGATATTAGGGCGGTGATTAAACCGACGCACGGCGACAATTACATCGACTTGACTGTAATCATGGGATTGGGGATGAATATCATGATAGTTACTCCAGTGATTACGGTTAATCATGGGTTGCCATTGTAAACCCAGGGTATCAAGGTGTTTTTGCCAAGCGGGGTGGAGTAATTCGGGGGCGAGGTTCATCTCATGTCCGAAAAAGGCAACAGTTTCCACGCGATCGCCTCGTGCTGGATCTCGTGGAATTAAGCCCGGTTGAGTCCAATGGGGGATATAATAGCTGTTTGTCGTTATTTGAGTCTCCAGGGGATTTTGGACAAGATGGAGTTGAGCATAAGGGTATTGTCTCAGTTCGGCTTTGAGGCAGATCAGGAGGACATTTCGTCCCGGTTTCAGGGTATCATTATGGGTTCTTAAGGCATTGCGATGGATGAGAACAATTCCTGCATCGGGGAATTCCTGAACTAATTCACAGGGAAACCCATCCGCTTTGAGACGTAGGTAAGTTTGTAGAGTCCAAGCATAAATACCCAAACCAAATCCCTGCCAATTTTCATCCGCGCGATCGGGGAAATTATCCTGCCAATAGGGTTGGGGGATATAGAATTGACACTCCCACGGCTTAAAGCGCGTGGGATTCTACATTCATCGTCAGAACTTGCTCTACCAGGCTTGCGCCAAGTAGCGTAGAGGCTCCAACTCCTGTAGCGTTACTTCGGGATTGCCCATCCCTAGATTTTGCCTT